>JANXXW010000336.1 GCA_025350425.1 Rhodospirillales bacterium | reverse complement strand
GCGGGCCGCCGGGCGCGCCGTACGCTCACCGCCGCCAAAGCGGCCATAAGACAGGCCAGCCCCGCCATGAAGAAAGCCGGCAGATAGCTGTTCAACAGATCGCGCGAGACGCCGCCCGCCAGGGCAGCGACCGCAGCGCCGAGCTGGTGACCGGCGAACACCCAGCCGAACACCATCGGCCCCTTGTCGCGCCCGAAATACTGTCCGGCGAGCTTTACCGTCGGCGGCACGGTCGCGATCCAGTCGAGGCCGTAGAACACCGCGAACACCGCCAGCCCGTAATAGCCGAAGCCCGAGAACGGCAGGTATAACAGCGAGAGACCGCGCAGTCCGTAGTAGCAGAACAGCAGCCAGCGCACGTCGTAGCGATCCGACAGCCAGCCCGAACCGATCGTGCCCACGAAGTCAAACGCGCCCATCAGCGCCAACATGCTGGCCGCGGCCACGGCGGCCATACCGTAATCGGCGCAAAGCGAGATGAAGTGCGTCTGGATCAGGCCGTTGGTGGACAGCCCGCACACGAAGAATGTGGCGAACAGCATCCAGAATACCGGCTCGCTCGAAGCGTCGGCCAGCGTACGAATGGCAAGCCGCGCCGCGCCGCGCCGGCGGCCCGGGCCGGCGCGGGCACGATCCGGGTGTCGCCATACGCGGGCAGGCCGACATCGGCGGGGTAGTCGCGGATGATGAGCACCATCAACACGGCCGCGACCGCGCAGGCGACAATCGCCGGGCCGAGCGCCATGCGCCAACCGTAATTGGTGGTCAGCGAAGCGGCCAACGGGAGGAAAGCGAGTTGCCCGGTGGCGTTGCTCGCGGTCAGCACGCCGACCACCAAGCCCCGGCGCCCGACGAACCAGCGGCTCGCGACCGTGGCGCCCAGCACCATGGCCGTCATGCCCGTACCGGCGCCGACCATCACGCCCCAATACAACCAGAGCTGCCAGATTTCGGTCATGGTGGACGCCAATGCCAGCCCGCCAACGATCAGGCACATTCCCGCGATCACGGTGGCGCGCACGCCGTAGCGCTGCTGCACGGCTGCCGCGAACGGAGCCGCCAGCCCGAACAGCACCAGGCGAAGCGCCAATGCACCCGAAATGGCGCTGGTGCTCCAGCCAAACTCCTGGTGCAACGGCAGCAGCATGACCCCGGGCATCCCCATCGCCGCTGCCGTCGAGAGCATGGTGAGGAACGTCGCCCCGACGACAAGCCACCCGTAATGGATGCCACGCCGGGCAAGCATCGGGGCGAGCAGATTGGAGAGCATCGTCTACCCTTCTCGGATTACAGAGCGGGAACGTAGGCGGTGGCACGGGCCACGGCCCGCGCCGCAAGCAGCGCCGCGGTAGATTTCAGCGGGTCGGCGATGCAGCGCGACACCTCGGCGAGGCTGACCCGATCGACGCCGTGGCCACGGGACAGCCGTCCCGCCGCATCCAGGATCGCGTTACGCTGTTTGTCGAAGGTCTCTCGGCTGACGCGCATCCTATAATTCTGAACATCATAATTACGGCATGCAAGCGCAGTCCGATGTCACGCGGCGCCTGGTGCCACCTGGGCCGGCGTGCGAAACCAAACCCAGATCGCCGCCAAGGCGGCCAGCGCGCAACCACACGCGGCCACCAGCAGCGCAGGATGGTACGAACCCAGTATCTCGCGCGAAACTCCCCCGCCAAAGGCAGCCGTCGCGGCCCCGAGTTGATGGGCGGTGAAAATCCAGCCGAACACGATTGGCGCCCGCTCGCGTCCGAACTCCCGGCCCGCAATGTTGACGGTGGGCGGCACCGTCGCGATCCAGTCGAGGCCGTAGAACACGGCAAAGATGCCCAGACCCAACGTGGAGAACCCGGTAAGCGGCAGCAACAGCAACGCCACGGAGCGGGTGCTATAATACCAGAACAGCAGCCAGCGGTTGTCGAACCGGTCGGAGAGCCAGCCGGAGGCGATGGTACCGATGAAATCGAAGCCGCCGATGATCGCCAGGAACCCGGCCGCCTCAACAGGCCCAATCCCGTAATCCATGCACAACGGTATGAGATGCACCTGCACCAGCCCCGTGGTGGATAGGCCACATACGAAAAACGTCAGGAACAGCATCCAGAACACGCGATTGTCGCTGGCCTCGACGAGAGCCTGGAACGCAAGCCGTATCGCCCCCGCCTCGTGCGCCTTGACCTTCCCGAAACCTGGCCGGTCAGTAATCGCGCGGACACTCTGTGCCGGGATTGTGGTCGCCGGTGTCTCCCCGAATGCGCCGAGTCCGAGTTCCGCCGGGTGGTCGACGCCAACAAGCAGAGTTATCAGCGCTGCCACCGCGCACGCCACGATCGCCGGCGCCATGGCCCAGCGCCAGCCCACGTAGTCCTCCAGCAGGGCCGCCAGCGGCAGGAATACCAACTGTCCGGTCGCGGCGCTCGCGGTCAGCAATCCCAACGCGAAGCCGCGCCGTGCCACAAACCAACGATTGACCACCGCCGCCCCCAGGACTACCGCCGTGGCGCCGGTGCCCAGGCCGACCAACAGGCCCCACCCGATCCAGATTTCCCACAGCATGGTCGCGTGCATGGTGATGCCCAGCCCCGTGACGATCGACAGCAGGGCGCATCCCGTCGTGGTGCGAACGCCGTAGCGTTCGATCAGGCTGGCGGCGAACGGACCCATCAATCCGAACATCAGGAGCCGCATCGCCAGCGCGCCGGTCACGGCCGAGTCGCTCCATCCGAACTCGCCTTTCAAGGCGATCAGCAACAATCCGGGCATTCCCATGGCCGCTGCGGTGGCCAGCATCGTAAAGAACGTAATCGCAACCATGATCCAGCCGTAATGCACGTTGCGAAGCGCGAGCGAACGAGCCAGCCGGATCGACAGCATAGATTCCCCCAACCAGTCAGTCCCGGCTCTCTCCCGATCGCGAGAGACACTTTATTCATTACTAAATCACAACTTAACCGATCTTGCACACGGTATCGTGAAAAGATCGATTACGGCTTGGTAAATGTGCGTTCTAATCGCTTCCGGAACGGAGACCGGGATAATGGCGCGAGGTCCGGTTGCCCCGCGCCTCCGCCCGTATAGACTAGCCGGCCATGTCTGCCATTCCCGTTCCCCCTCGCCTCACGACCGTCGAAATGCTGGCACGGCTCGTGGCCTTCGACACGACCAGTCGAAACTCGAACCTGGAGCTGATCGCGTTCGTGCGCGCCTATCTCGCCGAACTCGGGCTCGACGCGCGGGTCAGCACCGATGCCACCGGGCGCAAAGCCAACCTGCATGTGATCGTCGGGCCGCATGGGCCTGGAGGCGTGGCGCTGTCGGGCCACGTCGATACCGTGCCGGTCGAGGGTCAGGCCTGGACCGGAGACCCCTTCACCCTTCGCCACGTCGAGGGCCGCCACGTCGAGAGCCGGCTGGTTGGACGGGGCGCCACGGACATGAAGGGCTTCGTCGCGGCCTCACTTGCCGCGATCCCCTATTTCCTCGCGCGTGGCCTGCGCCGCCCGATCCACCTGTTCATCACCTTCGACGAGGAGATCGACATGGCTGGCGCGCGCCGGCTGGTCGGCGACCTTGCCGAAAGCGGTCTACGCCCAGAAATGTGCATTGTGGGCGAACCCAGCATGATGCAGCCGATCCTTGCCCATAAAGGCCGCCTGGCCTTGCGCGTAATCGCACGCGGCAAGCCGGGCCATTCCAGCCAGCCCGGCCGAGGCGTCAACGCCATTCAGGCTGCCGGCGAGGCGCTCGCCTGGATCGCGGCCGACGCGCGCCGCCGCACGGCCGAGGGTCCGTTCGCCGATGGCTTCGACCCGCCGCACACCACCGTTCATGTCGGCACCATCGCGGGCGGCAGCATCCTCAACATCATCCCCGAACGCTGCGAATTCACCATGGAATGGCGCACCATCCCAGGCGATGACTTCTTCGCCGAAGCCGACCGGCTGCGCGCCCATGTGACAGCCACGATCGAGCCCGCCATGCGCGCCGTCGATCCCGAATGTGGCTTCACCTTCGAGGAGATGAACTGGATACCCGGCATGTCGCTCGCTGCGAGCCACCCCCTCACCGGCATGGTCCAGCAACTCACCGGCTCCAACACCACCGGCCGCGTCAGCTACGGCACGGAAGGTGGGCTGTTCGAGCAGGCCGGCATTCCATGCATCGTCTGCGGCCCTGGTGACATAGCCCAGGCGCATCAGCCCGACGAGTGGATCGCCGCCTCCCAGCTAGACGCGTGCGACACGTTCCTGCGTCGTCTTGCCGACCGCCTGGCCACATGACCGGACAGCCAGCCGCCCAACCCGAACCCGAACCCGAACGCGTGGCGCCGCTGCCGTTGTTCGAGGTGAACCTCACCGCACCCGACCTCACGCCGTGGCTCGCGGGGAATACCGGCATCCCCGGCTATCACAGTTTCGCGAGCGAAGCGGCCGGGCCGCACGTCGCCGTCGTGGCGCTCACCCACGGCAACGAACTGACCGGGGCCATCGTGCTAGACCGGCTGCTGCGTCAGGGAATACGGCCAAAGCGCGGCCGGCTGACGCTGGGTTTCAACAACCTCGCGGCCTTCGCCCGGTTCGACCCCGCCCAGCCGACCGCCAGCCGCTTCCTCGACGAGGACTTCAACCGGCTTTGGGATTTCACGGTGCTGGAAGGTCCCGGCCAATCCAGCGAACTCGAGCGAGCGCGCCGGATCCGTCCGCTGATCGACAGCGTGGATGTTCTGCTCGACCTGCATTCCATGCTCTGGCCCTCCGACCCGCTGATCCTGAGCGGCATGACGGCCAAGGGCCGCAACCTCGCCCGCTCGATCGGCACCCCCGTGCTGGCCATCGCCGACCATGGCCATGTCAGCGGGCGCCGGTTGATCGACTACGGCCGCTTCGCCATCGAGACCGCGGCCCCGGTCGCCAATCTGGTCGAGGCCGGACGGCACTGGGAACCCGCTACCGTGATCCAGGCGGAGGCCACCGTCGCGGCCCTGCTCCGCCATGTCGGCATGGTCGATATCGGCCCTGCCGCATCGGCCTCGAACTCGGCGTGGCGATCCGCCGAAGTCACCGTGGTCGTCACCGCCGCCACCGCCGGCTTCGCTTTCGTGCGACAGTTCGAGGGTGGCGAGATCGTGCCGGAGCGCAACACGCTGATCGCCATGGACGGCACCACCGAGATACGTACCCCCCACGACGATTGTCTGCTGGTGATGCCCAGCCTGCGCCCCAGCCGGGGCCACACGGCGGTGAGGCTGGCCCGGTTCGTGAACTGACCCGCTACCCTCGTGGGTGGGAGCGCCGCCATACTTCCATCAACCGCGCTGAATCCACGTCTGTATAGCGTTGCGTGGTGGACAGGCTGACGTGGCCGAGCAGGTCCTGGATTGACCGCAGATCGGCCCCGCCCGCCAGCAGATGGGTGGCAAAGCTATGCCGCAGCGCGTGCGGAGTGGCGTGCTCCGGCATGCCGTGGTGGCGGCGGAAAGACCGCATGGTGCGCTGCGCCACGCCGGGGTTCAGACGTTGCCCACGCACGCCCACAAACAACGGCGCGCTGACCTGCCGGTCCGGATGCAGCTTCAGCCACACCCCGACCGCCTCCCGCACCGCCGGCAGCACAGGCACGACGCGCTGCTTGGAGCCCTTGCCCGTGACGGTCAGCATCGCATCGCTCCCGACCGCCGGCGCGTCCCGCACATTCAGCGCCAGGGCTTCGGCGATCCGTAGCCCGCAGCCGTACAGCAGGCTGAACAGCGCCTCGTCGCGCGCCTGGACCGCCGCCACGTCGCTCTCCTCGCCGATGTCGCGCCCGACCGAGATCGCATGCTCGACCGTCAGCGCCCTGGGCAATGGCCGCTTGGCGCGCGGCGCCGTCAGCAGCTTGACCCGGGGATTAGCGACGCCGTGCCGCCGCGCGAGGAAACGGAAGAAGCTGCGTATCGCCGAGAGGTGCCGCGAGCGCGTGGCGTTGCCGGCGCCTTCGGAGGCCTCCCAGGCCAGCCACGCCCGCAGGTCGCCAGTCCGGAGATCGGCCAGTGCCGCGAGATCGGGCTCGCCGCCGAGATGGATCGTGAGAAAGCCGAGGAATGCCGCGATATCACGGGCATAGGCGACCACCGTGAGCGGCGACGCCCGCCGTTCCCGCGCGAGCCAGTCGAGGAACCCGAGCCGCGCCGATTCGGCCGGCATCGGCATCCCCGCGCTCACCGCCCGAGCGAGGCGGCGATGGCGCGGCCGAGGAAGCCGAGAGCGCCTGCCCCCTGCACCGGGTCCAGCGCCGCCCGGTCGCGGCTGGCCAGCGCCAGCAGCGCCGCCGGCCCCTCGCCGGGAATGCGCACCAGCGCGTCCCGCCGGGCAAGATCGGCTGCCTCCCCGTGCAGCAGCCGCGTGTCGGTCACGGCGTCGCGGAACATCACCGTGCGTGTGGCCATCAGCCGCGCAACGGTGCCTTCCGGGATCGGCCGCGCCCCGGCCATATGGCCTTCGACGCAGAGCGCCGCGGCGTCGATCGCCAGCAGCGCCGCCATCTCCGCAAACACGCAATCAATCGGGTTTGGGCTCCGCAGCAGCGCCAGCACCGCCGTCTGCACCCGCGAGGCCAGCCCCGCCGCCGCGCGGCCCGCCGCCAGGACTCCGTCGGCCCGTTCGACCATCGCGGCCGCATGGGCCCGCTCGGCCCGCAGCATCGCCGCCATATGATCCGCCAACGCCTCGCCATGGACCCGGGCCGGCGGCGTCAGCACGCGGTACAGGTCGGGATTGTCGGCCAGGAAGCCTGGATGCGCGCGAAGGTAGGCAGCCACGTCCTGCTCCCCAGCACCTGTCGCGCGTCGCGGGGCGTTGGTCATGGTCGGCTTTGGTGGCGGTCGCGAAAGGGAGCCATGCGGGTTTTTCCGGGTAATGGGCCTGGGCGGAACCGTCCAGTTCAGGCACAGCATACCGCATGGCCACGCGTGACAGAAGGCAGCATCAGAAGCGGGCGCAAATTGACGCCTTCATGCCGCCCGAGCCGCCGGCAGATCGATTCCGCCGCATTCCCGTCATGTTGCCTTACCCGTTCGCCGGCCCGTTCGATTATCGCGTGCCACGCGAGTTGGACCCCAAGCCCGGCGACATCGTGCTGGTCCCACTCAACCGGCGCGAGGAGGTGGGCGTCGTGTGGGACGGTCCGGCCGACCATTCCGTCGGCGACAACCGCCTTAAATCGCTCGCATCCATCCTAGATGTGCCGCCCATGCGCGCCGATATCCGGCGCCTCGTGGACTGGATTGCCGCCTACACGCTGACGCCGCCCGGCGCGGTGCTCGCCATGGCGCTCCGCATCAACGCCCTTCGCCCCGACTCGCCCGCCCTCGGTTGGATCGCGGCCCCCACGCCGCCCACCCGCCTAACCGAAGCCCGCGCCCGTGTGCTCGCCGCTCTCGGTGACGGACACCCACGCGGCAGCGCGTCGTTGTCTGAGGCCAGCGGAGCCAGTGTCGCCATCATCCGCGCGATGGCCAACGCCGGCCTGCTGCTTCCCGCGGCCCTACCGCCGCAACTCGCGTTCGGCCGCCCCGACCCGGATCATCCCGGCCCCGTCCTGGCCCCCGACCAGGCCGAAGCCGCCGCGGCCCTGCGGGTGGCCACAGCGGCCCGTGCCTTCTCGGTCACCCTGCTCGACGGCGTCACCGGCTCCGGCAAGACCGAGGTCTACATGGAGGCTATTGCGGAGTGTCTGCGCCAGGGTCGCCAGGCGCTCGTGCTGCTGCCAGAGATCGCACTGTCCGCGCAGTGGCTGGAGCGGTTCGAGGCCCGCTTCGGCGTAACCCCCGCCGTCTGGCACAGCGACCTCGCCTCCCGTATCCGCCGCCTCACTTGGCGGGCGGTCGCCGCCGGGGAGGTGTCGGTGGTGGTCGGTGCCCGCTCGGCACTGTTCCTGCCGTTCCCGGATCTCGGCCTCGTGGTGGTGGACGAGGAACACGAGACCGCGTTCAAGCAGGAGGACGGTGTCGTCTACCACGCCCGCGACATGGCCGTGGTCCGCGCCCGCCTGTGCGACGCCTCCGCCATCCTTTCCTCGGCCACGCCGAGCCTGGAGACCGTCGCCAACGTCGAGGCCGGCCGCTACCGCCACCTCCGCCTCCCCTCCCGCCACGGCGGGGCCACCCTGCCGGAAATCGCGCTCATCGACCTGCGCGAGACCCCGCCCGAACGCGGCCAGTTCCTGGCGCCGCCGCTGGTCGAGGCGATCCGCGTCAACCTGGCTACCGGCGAACAGTCCATGCTGTTCCTCAACCGCCGGGGCTATGCCCCGCTCACGCTGTGCCGTGCCTGCGGCCACCGCATGGAATGCCCCAACTGCACCGCCTGGCTGGTCGAGCACCGCATCCGCCGCCAGTTGCAATGCCACCACTGCGGCCACGCCGAACCGATCCCGCCCACTTGTCCGCAATGCGCCGCCGAACACAGTCTCACTCCGATCGGCCCAGGCGTGGAGCGCATCACCGAGGAAGCCCGCGCCCTGTTCCCCGACGCCCGCGTGCTGGTCATGGCGAGCGACACCCTCCCCGGCCCCGATTCCGCCGCCGAAGCGGCCAGAAGCATTTCGGCGCGGGAGGTGGATCTCATCATCGGTACCCAGATCGTCGCCAAGGGCTGGCACTTTCCGCATCTAACGCTGGTCGGCGTGGTGGACGCCGATCTCGGCCTGGCGGGCGGCGACCTTCGCGCCGCCGAGCGTACCGTCCAACTGTTGCATCAGGTGGCTGGCCGCGCTGGTCGCGCCGAGGCCCCCGGCCGCGTGCTGCTCCAGACCTTCTCTCCTGAACACCCCGTGATGCAGGCCCTCCTGCACGGCAGCCTGACCGAC
The DNA here is from genome assembly GCA_025350425.1 of Rhodospirillales bacterium. Lineage (GTDB taxonomy): Bacteria > Pseudomonadota > Alphaproteobacteria > Acetobacterales > Acetobacteraceae > JANXTF01. The sequence goes on along the minus strand of JANXXW010000336.1, from coordinate 670 downwards.
TTCATGGCCCGTGAGGCCGAGCAGCGCCGTCCCGGCAACTGGCCCCCTTATGGTCGGCTTGCCGCCCTCATCGTCAGCGCCGACAGTGCCGAGGCCGCCGACATCCTTGCCCGCGATCTCGGCCGAACCGCCCCGCACGGCGATGGCTTCCTGGTGCTCGGACCCGCCCCCGCTCCGTTGACGCTGCTGCGCGGCCGTCATCGCCGGCGGCTGTTGCTCAAGACACGCCGCGAGATCGCGGTGCAGCCGCTGCTGCGGGAATGGTTGGCGAAGGTGACAGTGCGTGGCGGTGCAAGGGTGGACGTGGACGTGGACCCGGTAAGCTTCCTTTAACGCGGCCAACTACTGCAGCGGATCGTGCCCCCAGTTCGTCAGCGATTTCCGCCAGCGCGAATCGGTGACGTCGCCGCTCGGACGTTGCGCCGTGTGGCGATGCACGTAGCCGACCACCTTGCGCATGGCCGCGTAGTCATCGTCCGTCAGATCGGCCCGCCGCGCCGCGCGCAACTCCAGGATACGCTCACCCATCTTGTGCCCGACCGACTCGTCCTCCCCAGCCTTCGTCACCTTCTCACCCTTGGCGGTCATCCCGACTTCGTGGCTCGGCTCGCTTGCCAACCATGTCCGCAACTTGGCCGGGGTCATGTTTACGACGCGGGTGAACTCCGCC
>JANXXW010000359.1 GCA_025350425.1 Rhodospirillales bacterium | reverse complement strand
GATCGGCCAGCTTTTCTCGCCGGGCTGGTCGTTCAGGTCGATCGCGAAGTTCTGCACCTTGGACCAATCAGCATTCGCGGCGGCGGCGGCAAAGCTTTCCATGGTCGGTGCCACGAACGCACCAGCCTTGTTCCGCATTATGGTTGTGGTCAGCTTGTTTTGCTCGGCGTAGGCGCTCTCGACATAACCGATGCCGCCCTTGACCTGGCGGACCGTCGCGGCAACGCCGTCGCTGCCCTTGGCGCCGTTGCCGGCCGCCCATTTAACGCTGGTGGCTGATCCGACCTTGGATTTCCAATCGGCGCTCACCATCGAAAGATAGTCGGTGAACACAAACGTGGTACCCGAGCCATCGGCGCGATAGACCGGCGCGATGGCCAGCGATGGCAACTTCACGCCTGGGTTCATCTCGGCCAGTTTGGGATCGTTCCACTTGGTGATGTTGCTGAGGTAGATCTCGGACAGCAATTCGCCACTCAGCTTCAACTCGTTGGGCTTTACGTCAGGAATGTTGACGATGATGACCACGCCGCCGATGACGGTCGGAAACTGGATCAGCTTGTGCGACGCGAGGTCTGTTGCCAAAACCGGCATGTCGGACGCGCCGAAATCGACGGTGCGGTTGTTGATCTGATTGATGCCGCCACCCGAGCCAATCGCCTGGTAGTTCAGCTTGACCCCGATATCGGTGGCAGCGGCTTCGCCCCACTTACCGTAGATCGGTGCGCCGAAGCTCGAACCAGCGCCAGTAATCTGTTGGGCGTTTGCAACGGTGATGGCGCCGGCCATGAATGTGGCCAGCGCCGCTATGGCGATCTTCATCGAATCTTCCTCTTGAGGCTTTGTTGGCCCGGCGGAACCTAATCGGGGGCAAAGACCTCACTATTGCAGTTCGATGAAGCTTCGATGACAGTCAATTCAAGGAATAAACTAGGCGGCCTCCGCCCGGCCAGCCAAACTCAGCAACCCTGCGCGGCCGATACGTGCACAATAATCGCCAAACTCTTCGCCAGGAACGCGATCGGTCGCGAAAGCACCCAGGATGGGACCAAAGATCGCATCGAAGTCGACCACCTTCACGCGATCAAGCAACTGGAACGACAGCCGGGTCCCCGCAAAATCTCCGCCGAGGTAGATGGCGTAGGCGCCGGGGACGCGACCCACCAGGCCAATTTCGCCGGCATAGGGGCGCACGCAGCCATTGGGACATCCCGTGATGCGGAGGCTGATCCGCTCCTGGGACAGCCCGTGGCTGGCCAGCACCGACTCGAACTTGGCGATCAAAGGCTCCCGCACGCGCTCGGCCTCGGTAAGCGCCAGCCCGCAGGTCGGCAACGCCGGGCAAGCCAGCGTCCAGCGGGAAATCGGCGTGAGGTCATCCGCAAGAGCCACGCCATGGGCGCGTAGGATGGCCTCGATCGGCGCGCGATCGGCGGGTGCGACGTCGCTGAGCAGGATATCCTGCTGCGGGGTCACGATGGGGTCCGACGCGAAGCGCTCCACGATCTCGCGCAAAGCGACCCGCACGGCGCCGTCGATCCGGCCCGAGGGTATCGGCACGCCGATCCAACCCAGACCATTCCCCTGCTCGTGCCAGCCAAGCAGATCAGGCACCGCAATCGGTGTCATTGGCAACGCCGGGTCGAGCGGGCGACCGAAATAACTGCCGATGGTCTCGCGCGTCCAATCGACCCCGCGATCCTCCACAACATACTTCAGCCGTGCGCGCCGCCGGTCGCCGCGGTCGCCGTTGTCTCGTTGCAGGCTGATTACGGCCTCGGTAACTTTGATGAGATCAGCCGCCGGCACCGAACCGACGATGTCTGCCAGCCGGGGAAAGGTTCGCGCATTGTTATGCGTCATACCTAATCCACCGCCGACCGCCACGTTATAGTGCGAGATCGCGCCTGACTCATCACAGATGGCGAAAAAGCCGAGGTCGTTGGTGAGCACGTCGGGGGTGTTGTCGGTAGGCGCGGCGAGCCCGATCTTGAACTTTCTCGGCAGATAAGTGGCGCCATAGAGCGGTTCCACCTCGTCCGTGGAACCAGATTCCTCGTCCAGGAAAATCTGATGATAGGCCCGGCTGGCCGGCAGCAACGCGCTGCTTAGCATCCGCGCGGCGGCATCCAATTGTCCGTGGAGCGTGTCGCGGATCGGGGCGGGAGTGGTCATGACGTTACGGACCACATCGCCGCAGGCAGCTTGTGTAGTAAGGAGCGTCGCGTTGATGTCAGCGATGGCAGGCTTGAGGTCGCCCTTGGGGATGCCGTGGAACTGCACTCCCTGGCGCGTGGTCAGCCGCAAACCGGTGGTTCCGTAGCGATCTGAGAGCGCGTCGAGAGCGAGATATTGCGCAGCGGTCAGCCGGCCGCCGGGCATCCGCACGCGGACCATGAAAGAATAGTCCTTCTCCTGGCCGGCCTGCTTGCGGGCGGTCGCGGTCTCGCGGTCATACTGTTCGTAACTGCCGTGGAACTTCAGCAGGTTGTATGCGTCCTCGCTGACCTGCGTGCCGCCTTCCGCCAATTCTTCGGCAAGCCGGCCACGCAACCTGTGGCTTCCCGCCTTCAGACCTTCGACCGCCGAAAGCTTTTTCGCTTCCGCACCGGGCAACCGTACTCCACCGTCCATCGACCGCTCCAAACCGTTAAACCGCTTTATCTTAGTTAGGTAGTGAGTCACACGATGTCGCGATGTATTTTTACTAATTCCACGCGTGAAGTGCACATCAGACCGGCGGGTAGCTTAAATCCACGCTGGACGCAAACACGGGTGCACTAGACTTGGACCTTCTCGCCGCCTTTCGCAGCTTCATCCGCATCACCGAACTGGGCAGCCTCTCGGCGGTGGCGCGCGAGACCGGCGCCACCCAGCCCGCAATCTCGCGCCAGCTCGCCGCCCTGGAGGGTCACCTCGGCGTTCGCCTCATCCAACGGAGCACCCGCAGTCTGACGATGACAGAGGACGGTCGCGATCTCCTCAATCACGCGCGCCTAGTGGTCGAGGCGGTCGAGGAGGCCGAGGCCGTGATCGACCAGCGGCGCGGCTCCCCGTCCGGCCTCGTGAGGCTCGGCTGTCCCTCGGTGTTCGGCCGCACCTACATCGTCCCGCATCTGGGCAGCATGCTGGCACGCTACCCCGGGCTGTCCGTCGAACTGGTGGTTAGCGACAACGTGAGCGACCTGATCCAGGAAGGCCTGGATGTCGCGATCCGTGCGGGCGACATCACCGACGTCACTCTGGTGGCTCGGCGGCTTGGCACCGTCTCGACCGTCCCGGTCGCATCGGTCGCGTATCTGGAGCAGTACGGCGAACCCGCTCACCCCAGCGAGCTGGCCGACCATCAATGCATCGTGTTCACCCGCTCCCAGCGTCCTGGCGAGTGGCAACTGAGCGGGCCGGAAGGCCCGATCACGGTCCATGTCGCCGGCCGTTTCCGCAGCAACCACATCGATTCGGTGCTGGCCGCCGTGATCGCCGGCCAAGGCATCGCCCTGGTGCCGTTGTGGATGATGCGCGAGGCCGTGCGCGGCGGGCTGGTACGCCCGATCCTGCAAAACTGGCAGCCACGCCAATTCCCGATCTCGGCAGTATATCCATCCCGCCGCTTCCTGGCCCCACGCACCCGGGCCGTGGTCGATTTTCTGGTGGAGGAGTTCAAGCACGACCCGGTGCTGGCGGAACCGACACGTTGATGGCTTGCGCCAGCCCGTCTCTGGTTGCGATACTTGTGGCTGTCATGAGCGATGTCGCATCGGCCTAGATGAACGCCCTTGTCCCACCCAAAGCCCGGCTCTCGATCGAGGTGGTGCATGACCTCGTGTGCCCATGGTGCTTCCTGGGCCAACGCCGATTGCTGAGAACCTTGCGGCGACGGCCGGACCTGCTGTTCAGCATCACATGGCGTCCGTTCCTGCTGAACCCTGACATGCCGCGCGCCGGAATGCCGCGTGCGGACTACGTAGTGCGGAAGTTCGGCGGCGAGGAGCGGGCGCGCAGGCTATACAGCTCGATCACCGAAATCGGCGAGGCGGAGGGCCTGTTCTTTCGCTTCGATCGTATCCGCCGCACCCCATCCTCGGTGGACGCGCATCGGCTGGTGCGCTGGGCCACGGGTTTCGGACGCGGCGCCGAGATGGTGGAAGCATTGTTTTCCGCCCATTTCACCGACGGTCGGGACATCGGTGAACTTTCGGTCCTGGTGGCGGTGGCATTCGCCTGCGGGCTGAACGGCGCGGCGGCACAGGCCTTCCTGTTAAGCGACGCCGAGGTGGAGATGGTCCACGGCGAGAACCTCCGCGCACACCGGCTGGGCATCAACGGTGTGCCCTGCTTTGTCATTGGCAGCCGCAACGCCATCGCCGGCGCGCAAGAGCCTGAGGTGATCGAGCGATTGCTGGACGTGGCGGTGGTCGAGGCGATGGAGGAGTGACCGGGGTCTAGGCCGCCTCCGCCTGCAACGCGATCCGGTTGAGGTTCTGCACCAGATCCCGCGCCGTCTTAAGCCGCTGCGCCACCCCCATCTCGCCAATGAGGGCAAGCTTATGGTCAGGGCGCAGCTTGAGGGCCCCTCCCCGCTTACCCAGCCACGTCACCAGCCCAGCCGGGTTGCGGAACACGTTGCCCCGGAAGCCGATCACCATGCCCTTCGGCCCGGCTTCCAGCTTTTCCACGCCTGATTCGCGGCATAGTCGCTTCAGCGCCACGACCTGCAGCAGGTTCTCGACCTCTTCTGGCAACGGCCCAAACCGATCGACCAATTCGGCGGCCATGGCCTGGGTCTCGCCGTCCGTGCCCAAGGCGCCGATGCGGCGATACAGGCCGAGCCGCACCGGGAGCTCGCGCACGTAGGTCTCGGGAATGAGCACCGGCAAGCCGAGGCCGATGTTCGGCGTCCAGTCACGGTCGTCGTTGCGACGGCGGCCTTTCTCGGCCCGCATCTCCGCCACTGCGTCCTCCAGCATCTGCTGATACAGCTCGATGCCGACCTCGCGGATATGGCCGGATTGCTCGTCGCCCAGCAGATTGCCAGCGCCCCGGATATCGAGATCGTGCGAGGCGAGGGTGAAGCCGGCGCCGAGGCTGTCGAGCGTCTGCATCACCGTCAGGCGCTTCTCGGCGGCAGCGGAGATGCGATGCGACTGCGGCCAAGTCAGATAGGCGTAGCCGCGCTGCTTGCCCCGGCCCACGCGGCCGCGAAGCTGATATAACTGGCCCAGCCCGAACATGTCGGCGCGGTGGATAATCAGCGTATTGACCGCCGGCATGTCCAGCCCGCTCTCGACGATGTTGGTGGACAGCAGCACGTCGTATTTGCCGTCGCCGAACTCGGTCATCACGCGTTCGAGTTCGGTGGGAGCGAGCCGGCCATGCGCCTCGACCGTGCGGGCCTCAGGCACGATCTCACGCAGTCGCTCGCCCATGCGCGCCATATCCTCGATGCGCGGCACCACGCAGAACACTTGGCCGCCCCGGAAGCGCTCGCGCTGGATGGCTTCGCGGATCACCACGGCATCGAACGGCATGATGAACGTCCGCACCGCCAGCCGGTCCACCGGCGGGGTCGCGATCAGGCTCATTTCCCGCACCCCGGTCAGGGCCAGTTGCAAGGTGCGCGGGATCGGAGTGGCAGTCAGGGTCAACACATGCACGTCGGCCTTCAGCGACTTCAGCTTCTCCTTATGGGAGACGCCGAAATGCTGTTCCTCGTCCACGACGACAAGGCCGAGATTGTCGAACCCGACCAGCTTGGACAGCAGCGCATGGGTGCCGACCACGATGTTGATCGAACCGTCGGCAACCCCACGCCTGACCTCGATCGCATCCTTGGCAGTGACCATGCGCGACAATTGGGCCACCTTTATCGGCAGTCCTTCGAAGCGGGCCGAAAAGGTGCGGAAATGCTGGCGGGCCAACAGCGTGGTGGGCACCACGACGGCCACCTGGGCACCCGACAGGGCCGCCACGAATGCCGCACGCAGGGCCACTTCCGTCTTGCCGAACCCAACGTCGCCGCAGATCAGACGGTCCATCGGACGGCCGGATGCCATGTCCTCCAGCACATCGGCGATCGCGCGGGTTTGGTCCTCGGTCTCCGCGAAGGGGAAGCGGGCACAGAACTCGTCCCACTCGCCCTCGGCGGGTGCCATGCTCTCGGCTTCGCGCAGGCGTCGCGCGGCGGCGGTGCGGATCAGCTCGCCCGCCATGTCGCGGATACGCTGCTTCATCTTCGCTTTGCGGTTCTGCCAGCCGACGCCGCCTAGCTTATCAAGGCCGACGCCACCGCTTTCGCTGCCGAAGCGGCTGAGCATCTCGATGTTCTCGACCGGCAGGAACAGCTTGTCGTTGCCATCGTACAGCAGGCGCAGGCAATCATGCGGCGCGCCTGTCACCTTCAGCGTCACGAGCCCGTCATAGCGGGCGATGCCGTGATCCTGATGCACGACCAGATCGCCCTCGGCAATTTCGGTGGCTTCGGCAATAAACTGGTCGGCCCGCTTGCGGCGGCGCGCCGGGCGACTGATGCGTTCGCCAAGCAGATCCTGCTCGGACACGATGGCGAACTTCTCCGCCACGAAGCCTCGTTCCAGCCCGAGCGTCATCAGGCCGATTACGCCTGTTTCGAGCTTGCCGCGATCCGCCCAGCTATCCAGCGCCACGGTCTTGAAATCGTGCTCGCGCGCAAGATTGCCGAGGCGTTCGCGAGAACCGCGCGTCCAGGCGGCAAGAATGACGCGGCGCTTTTCGGCCGCCCAGCGACCGGCCTGCATGTGCAACTGGGTAAAGACGTTGGAGCCGGGCTGCACCTGGGTGCCGCGCTGGGCGAATACCGGGCCGGGCCGCCCGCCGCCATCGATGCCGACGGCGCCATCGGCTTGGGCAAAGGGCGAGAAGATGAACAACGGATTGCGGCCGAGCATCGCGTCCCAACCGGCGCGATCGAGATACAACAGGTCTGGCGGCAGCGGCCGGTATGGCACTTCGCCGTCGCGCGGTGGCGCTTTGCGTGCGGTGAAATGGTCGGCGATCATTTCCAGCCTCGCGCTCAGCACCTCCTGGTCCTGATGGTCGAGGCTGATGGAGCTGCCAGGGAGATAATCGAGCAGCGTCGCCATCTTGTCGTGAAACAGAGGAACCCAGTGCTCCATACCAGGGTGCCTGCGCCCGTCGGAGATGGAGAGGTATACCGGGTCCTCGGTGGATTTCGGGCCGAACAATTCCCGCCATCCCTCGCGGAACCGGGTGACGCCCTGCGTGTCGAGCGAGACCTCCGAGACGGGCCGCAGCACGAAGCGGTCCAGCTTGGCGCCGCTGCGCTGGGTGGAGGTGTCGAAGGAGCGAATGCTCTCGATCTGGTCACCGAACAGATCGAGCCTCACGGGGTCCGCGCTGCCGGCCGGGAACAGGTCGATGATGCCGCCACGCATGGCGTATTCACCCGGCTCCATCACAGTGCCGGCGCGCACGTAGCCGTTGCCTTCGAGGAAGCGTGCCAGTTCCTCGGGCTTGATGGTGCCGCCGGACACGATGGGCCGGCTGGTGCCCTGGAAGACGTGACGAGGTGGTACGCGCTGCACCAGGGCGTTGATCGTAGTGAGCACGATGCGCGGGCGGTCGGTGGGTTCCAACAGGCGGGCAAGTGTGGAGATACGTTCCGAAACCAGCGCCGCGTTCGGCGATACCCGGTCGTACGGCATACAATCCCAAGCTGGGAAGCGCAGCACTTCGGCTTCTGGCGCGAAGAACGCCAGCGCCTCCGCCAAGCGCGCCATCCGGCTGTCATCACGGGCCGCGTGCAGAAGCGGTCCCTTGTGCTCGTGGCCGCGACGGGCAAGCAGCACGGCGTCCCAGCCTTCCGGCGCGCCGTAGACGGTAGCAAGAGTCATACGGTGTCCTTGAAGGCGAGCGCGGCAGCACGGATGGCGTGGAGCATGGGAGCGTCGGGGCCCGGCGGGATCGGCAGCCGCCCGGTCAACCAATCGGCGAGTTCCACGTCGGGCAAATCGAGCACTGCCTCCAGCGCGTCCACATCGGCCTCCGTAAGGGACGCAAGGCGAGGCGCCACGTAGCCGCCTACCAATAGGTCGGTTTCGTGGGTGCCGCGGTGAGTTGCGCGGAACAAAAGACGGCGACGGCGCTGGTCAATAAGCGCGGGAGATGTTTCTGGCATGGCTTGATTGTCATATAGCCGTGCTTCCCAACAGTGTCAGCCCCGAGAAGCCAAAGCGTGCAGCCCATCGACCTTTCCGCGCTGTTCGCGCCCCTGACCAGCCTTCGCGGCGTGGGCGAGACAGTGGCGAGCCTTATCGCGCGGGCCGCCGGGGGCACCCGCGTCATCGACCTGCTGTTCCACCTGCCCGAGAGTTACGTCGACCGCCGCGCGCGCGTCACCATCGCCGCCGCTCTGCCGGGCACGCTGGTAACGATCGAGGCGACGGTGGTTCGGATCGAGCCGCCCGGCAATCCGCGCCAGCCAACCAGGGTATCGGTGACCGACAGCACAGGGTTCGCAGACCTAGTGTTCTTCAAGCGCTTCCCGGCGGGCAAGCTGGCCGAGGGCGCGCGCGTGCTCGCGTCGGGCAAGTTCGATGACCGGCGCCAGATGGTCCACCCCGACCATATCGTGCCGGCGGATCGCCCGGAGGACCTGCCCTGGGTCGAACCGGTCTGGCCGCTGACCGCCGGGCTGTTCGCATGGCATCTCCGCAAGCCGATGACAGCCGTGCTCGCGATGGTCCCGGAGTTGCCGGAGTGGCACGATTCGGCACTGCTGAAGCGCGAGGCGTGGCCCAGCTTCGCCGAGGCGATGCGGCATGTGCAGGCCCCTCAATCGCCACCCTCTCCCCTCGCCCGGCGACGGCTCGCGTATGACGAGTTGCTGGCCGATCAGGTGATGCTGGCCATCGCGCGCGGCCGTAACCGGGGCCGCGTCGGGCGGGCGTTGGTGGGCGATGGCAATTTGCGTGGGCGCGCCCTCGCCCGGTTCGGCCATGCCCCGACGCCATCGCAGTTCACCGCGTTGGCCGAGATCGACGCCGACCTCGCGGCTCCGCACCGCATGACTAGGCTGCTGCAAGGCGATGTCGGCTCCGGCAAGACGCTGGTGGCAGCACTCGCCATGTTGCGCGCGGTGGAGGCTGGGGCGCAGGCCGCGCTGATGGCGCCGACCGAGATCCTGGCGCAACAGCACATGCGTACGCTCGATCGGCTGTGTCCCGTGCCGGTGGGGCTTCTGACCGGCTCTGTCACCGGGAAAGCCCGGGCGACGGTCCTCGCCGCCCTGGCGGACGGATCCCTGCCGATCGTGGTCGGGACCCACGCGCTGCTCAGTGGAGGCGTGGCGTGGCGCGACCTCGGGCTCGCCGTGATTGACGAGCAGCATCGTTTCGGTGTCGATCAGCGTCTGACGCTGGGTGCCAAGGGAGATATGACGGACGTGCTGGTGATGACCGCGACGCCGATCCCGCGCACGCTGCTGCTGACGCAGTACGGCGAGATGCAGGTGAGCAGGCTCGAAGGCAAGCCGGCAGGTCGCAAGCCGATCCGCACCACGCTGCACTCGCTGGCGACCTTGCCGGACGTGGCGGACGCGGTGGCGCGCGCGCTGGATCGCGGGGCGCGGGTCTATTGGGTGTGCCCGCTGGTGGCCGAAAGCGAAGTGAGCGATCTCGCCGCCGCCGAAGTTCGGTACGCCGACCTCAGCCGTCGGTTCGGCGCGTTGGTCGGACTGGCCCACGGGCGTCAGGACGCGGCGGTCCGCGAGGCTGCCCTGGCCGATTTCACCGCCGGGCGCACCCGGCTGCTGGTGGCCACCACGGTGATCGAGGTCGGCGTCGATGTGCCCGAGGCAAGCGTGATGGTGATCGAGCACGCCGAGCGCTTCGGCCTCGCGCCGCTGCACCAGTTGCGCGGCCGCGTTGGCCGCGGCGTCGAGGCAAGCTTCTGCCTGCTGCTGCACGAGGACTGGGTCAGCGAGAACGCACGCCGGCGCCTGACCTTGCTGCGCGACACCGAGGACGGCTTCCTGATCGCCGACGAGGATTACCGCATCCGTGGTGGCGGCGACATGCTGGGCACGCGGCAATCCGGCCGGCGTGGCTTTCGCCTCGCCGACCCCGACGCCGATGCAGGCCTGCTGCACATGGCCGCGCGCGACGCCGAGGTTCTGCTCAATCTCGACCCCCGCCTCCGCACGCCCCGCGGTGAGGCGGTGCGCGTATTGTTGCAGCTGTTCGAACGCACGCAGACGATGCGGACGCTGCATTCGGGATGAGCGGGGACGAGCGCTCCGACGCCGACCTGCACGAATTGGCGGCGCACGTCGACGCCGTGTTCTACTACGCGCACAACCCCGACATATCGGCGGCCAAGCTGGATGCGGTGCTGCATTACGGGCGCACGGGCTGGCGCGAGGGCCGTAACCCGAACCCATGGTTCGATACCAGCCACTACCTGCTGGGCAACCCCGACATACGCGAGAGCGGGATGAACCCGCTGCTGCATTATATCAGGCGCGGCAAGGCCGAGGGCCGCCTGGCGGCACAGCCCGGCGGGATCGCAACGGCGCTGCTGGAAAAGCTGGAGACCGTGCCCCGGCCGGTCTGGATCGACACGGCGCCAAAGGATACGGCGGTGCTCGGAGCCCCGGAGATTATGGCGGCCCTGCGCGACACGCTCGCCGCCGCGCGAGGCTTTGCGATGTCGGTCAGCCACGACAACTATCTCAGCGTCAGCGGCGGTACGCAGGCGGTGATCGCCGACGAGCAGCGAAAATACAACGGTGGCGGATGGACCTATCTGCACCTGTCGCCCACGCGCGCGGGACAAACCCTGGCTGAGATCGGCCGTGCGCCAGACATGCAACTCGTGTGCGATGGCAAGTTCATCGGCATCGCCCCGGTCGCGGCTGTTGTGGCTGCCATGGAATGGCTACCGCTGGCCCGCGTGTTCATCGTCCATACCCTGCACGGCCACGAGCCGGACGACGTGGCGGCGCTGGCTGAGGCGGTGGATGCCACAAGCAACGTGTTCTGGGCACACGACTACTTCGCGGCCTGCGAGGGCTACCGGCTGCTCCGCAACGGATTGGCGTTCTGCCACGCGCCGCCACCCGAGAGCATGGCCTGTCTCGTGTGCGTGCATGGCAACACGCGGCCGGCGCATCTTGCGCGGATGCGATCGCTGTTCGCGCGCATCCCGTTCGAGGTTGTCGCACCCTCGCCGGTGGCGCTGGCCATTTGGACCGAGGCCACGAACCTGCCGAGCCGCAAGGCGCAGGCTCACGCGCATTGCAAGCTGATCCCGCTGACCGGCCGCCCGGCTCTGCCCAGTCCCGTCGATGCCGCGATACACGTGGCCTACGTCGGCAGCGCAGATTCTCACAAGGGCTGGCCACTGTTCCAGGACCTTGTGCGGATGCTGGGCGGCCAGCCGGAGTATCGCTTCCACCAGTTTGCGGACCAGGGTTGCTTACGCCCACAGGCGAACTTGACGGTCGTTGCAGCAACGGTGCGGCCGGACGCACCGCTGGCGATGGTCTCGGCGTTGCGCGATGCCCGCATCGACTTCGTGATGATGCTCTCGCCATGGCCCGAGACATTCTCCCTGGTGACGATGGAAGCGCTCGCGGCGGGAGCAGACGTACTGACCCTCTCAGCCTCCGGCAACCCTGCAGCGATCGTCGCCAAGACATCTCGCGGTGTGGTGTTCAACGGCGCGGCGGCGTTGTTGGCGTTTTTTGCTTCGGGCAAGGCGCTGGAATATGCCCAGGCGAGAAGGCGCACCGCGGCACAGGTAGAAACGCTACTCTGGACCGGCACCAGCGCGACCTTGAAGGCGCTCGCCGGGCCGGTGATGACGCAGGAACCGGATTTGCGGTTTCTGCTCGACAATTTCATGGCACGGCCCCGCCGTCATGAGGGTGACCATGTGCTGGATATCGACGGCGCCCACGAACTCCGCATCCTCTCCCGCCATGCAGCGCCAGCGGATGTGCGTCCAGAACAGAGCGACCGCCGCCAACTCGGCGTCGCAATCGGCCGGATTGTGCTGGACGGACGAACACTCGCATGCGGCGACGCAAGGTTTGGAACCGGTTGGCATGAAGATGACCCGGCTACGCTGTGGACCGATGGCGACGCCCGATTGTCGGTAGAGGGCATACGCGAACTCGTGCTGGACGTGAGTCACTCCGCGATTACATGGACCATCGCGTGACTACCGCCACGGTATGCTTCACCAGTTTCAGCCTAGCCTACCTTCCCCGCGCCCGGATCCTCGTCCGGAGCATCCGCCGGGTGCATCCGGAGTGGCGGCTTTACGCGCTGCTGGTGGACGCGATGCCAGTTGCCGGGCTGGAAGATTTCGACGTTGTGGTGACAGCCGAAGAACTCGGAATCCCACGCTTTCGATCCTGGTTTTTCAAGCATGATCTGGTCGAAGGCTGCACCGCCGTAAAGGGCGCGATGCTGCAGCATTTGCTGGCCCAAGGTGCCGACCGGGTGGTCTATCTCGATCCTGATATCGCAGTGTTTGCGGGACTGGACGAGATCGAGGCGGCGCTGGACTGCGCCTCCGTCATACTCACACCGCATCAGACCGAACCGAACGTGACCGCACAGGCGATCGGCGACAACGAGATGACCGCATTCAAATACGGCGTCTACAATCTCGGCTTCCTCGCCGTCCGCAACGACGCGTCGGGCTGCACCTTCGCGGAATGGTGGGCGAATATACTGCATAGCGCCTGTTATGACGATGTCGAGAACGGGCTCTTCACCGACCAGAAATACTGCGACATCGTGCCCGCTCTGTTCGACCGCGTGCGTATCTGGCGTGATCCCGGCTGCAACGTCGCCAGTTGGAACCTTTCGCGCCGACGGTTGGAGTTTGATGCGGCGGGCGTGTGCTTGGTGAACGGCTCACCGTTGAAGTTCTACCACTTCACCAAGATCGGCGGCGTGGGCGATGTGATGACGCGCCGCTACGCAGTCGGCAACACTGAAGTACTCGAACTCTGGAACTGGTATAAACGCCAACTCGGTGCCCCGACGGAACTGATGCCGTGGCTCTACGGAGCGTTTGCGGACGGGACCGCAATCTCCAGGAAAGTACGGCTGCTATACCGTAAACGTCCAGATCTCGTAGCGGCCTTCGAAGACCCATACGCGGTTGGCGAAGGAACGCTTCACGACTGGCTCGGCACGCGCGGCCACCTCGACGCCAGGCTCAGTTCCGAAATGTCGCCAGCGCCTGTCGGGCGATGATCAGCTTTTGCACCTCGCTGGCACCCTCGTAAATCCGCAGCGCACGCACCTCCCGATACAATTCCTCGACCTTCACGCCACGAGCCAGACCACTCGCGATGAGTTTCGGCGGATCAGCGACAACTTTGAAAGGCTGTTCCGAAGGGAATAGCCTTGCCTCGACAAGACATACCATTTGCGCTTGCCCACACGAATCACCGTGCTTTGAATTGGAATCCGTCATGCTGTCGAACCTCCAACAACAACTCACCCGCCGTCACTTTTTGGACCGTTCCGCAATGGGGCTTGGCACTACGGC
>JANXXW010000246.1 GCA_025350425.1 Rhodospirillales bacterium | reverse complement strand
CTCCAGCAGCCGCACCCCAGGCTCCATGGCGCCTGGACGCGCGCCAATCTCGCTGAAGAACGCCGCCTCGTCGAATGCCAACTCGTCCATGCTGGCGAAATCGGCATTACCTGGCCGCCGCAATCCATCGAAGAAGCCCTCTACGGCCACATGGTTGCGCTCGTCATGCAGGCTGGCCAGCAGCCGCGCCAGCACCATCGCGGCATTGCCCACCGGCCCGCCGAAGCGGCCGGAATGCAGATCGTGCCCCGCCGTACGCACCCGCAACTCCAATCCCGCGAGGCCCCGGCTATTGGTGTTCACGCTGGGCCGGCCCGGCCGCCATCGCCCGCCATCGGCACTGACCAGCACGTCGGCGGCCAGCAGGTCGCGGTAGCGGCGCATGATCTCAGGCAGCGTGCCGCTGCCGATCTCCTCCTCGCCCTCCAGCAGCACCTTCACGTTGACGGGCAGACGCCCCTCGACGGCCAGCCACGCCTCGATCGCCGACACCGCGATCCAGAGCGGCGACTTGTCGTCCGATGCGCCGCGCGCATAGATCCTGTCATCCCGGATCGTCGGTTGGAACGGCTGCGTATCCCATAGATCGAGCGGGTCGGGCGGCTGCACGTCGTAATGGCCATACACCAGAATGGTTGGCTGTCCCGGCGCCCCGGTCCACTCGCCGTACACCGCCTGATGGCCGCCACCGTCGAGCAACTGGACGCTGGAAAGCCCGATGCGCGCGAGACGCGCTCGCAGCGCCTCGGCGGCGTCGGCGATGCCCTGGGCGTAGCCGGGATCGGTAGACACGCTCGGGATCGAGATGAACGCCAGCAATTCATCCAGCAGGCGCGGGCGTTGCGCCGCCACCCAGCCAGTTACGGCCTCGGGCACCATCACCACGCCTCCAGCAACCCCCGTGTTTCCGTGACCGCGACATCCCAGATCGCCAGCATCTCGTTGTCGCTGCGCTGGGTGCGTCCCCCAAAGCTGCCATCATCCAGCAGGTTGCGCGCCTCGAACGGCGGCAGCGTCCGCAGCCGGTCGGAGTCGACCATCTCCTTGTCGCCGTTCGCGATCGTCGTGGGCAGCCGCGTCCACGGGTAGTTCTCCATCCAGTTCGCATGGCTTGCGCGCGGATCGGTCGCCTGCACCATCGCCCAGGTCTTGGGCGCCTTCCACCAGTCGTGGAAGCGCACCCGGCAATCGGGGTTGTCGACCAGCCATTCCTGCGCCGCCGCCGCCGCCGGCTGATTGCCGCCATGGCCGTTGACGATCAGGATACGCCGGAACCCGCTGCGCTTCATGCTGTCCAGCACATCGCACACCACGGAGCACAGTGTGGACACCCGCAACGTGACGCTGCCCGGGAACGCCTGGAAATACGGTGCTATCCCGAATGGCATGGCGGGGAACACGGGCACGCCGAGAGGCTCCGCCGCCTCGGCCGCTATCCGCTCGGAAAGTATCGAGTCGACCGACAGGCTCAAGCTCGCGTGTTGTTCGGTACTGCCCAAAGGAAGACAGACGCGATCATCCTGCCGCACCCAATCCTCGACCATCCGCCAATCCATATCCGCGATACGCATCACCATTCCTCCTTAACCAGAACCGACGCTGCCACAGCGAACGTCCCAATCAAAGCCAGGATCACGGCAACCGGATCAAGCCAGCCGGATCAATGCACCGCGCGTTGGGCAGCGCCAGATATCGTTGCCACCATGGCATCGCAGTTTATGCGTCCGACGAGCAGGCAGTCCTCGACCAGTGTTTTCTGATGCAGCTCGTGGATCAGAAACAACCCTACCACCACCAGCAACAATGCAACCGCAAGCCCAGCAAGGCTGGCGGTTTGGCGATTGGCCGAATCGAATTCATCTTCAAGAAATTGAAATCTGGACGTTCGTTGCATGGCACACCCGTCCTCCCCGTAATCATCTAGGCGCCTACAAAGTTCCCGGCGCAAGTTGCCCGATCATGGCAACCAACTGCTGGGGCCTGAAAGGCTTCGCCAGGAAGCGATCACGCGGCGATATCTCGTCAGGCGCGGGCAGAGTTCCGCTCACGAAGACCACGGCAATTTCCGGGTAGCGCGACCTCACGCTGTCCGCCAATGCCAGCCCGTCGAGCCCGGCTCCCAGATTGATATCGGTCACCAGCACGTCGCAGACCTGCCCGCTGCCGAGCAGCACCAGCGCGTCTTCGGCATTGGAGACCGCGTCCACCTCGATGCCCTCGTCCAGCAGGATGTCGGCAACCAGGGTTCGCACCAGGTTGTCGTCCTCGATCAGCAAAACCCGCATCTACTACTCGCTCCACATCGATTTCACGTCACGAGGTGGACGGGCCAACCCGGTCTCACGCCCGTCCACGCGTCACTACACGCCCCGCCCGCGCCTCGGTCGCTCCCGCGCCATGCACATACGCCGACTGCCCGTTCACCCACGTCTCCACGATTCCGTCGGCCGGCCGGATCGGATCGTCGAACGTGGCAGCGTCGCGCACCGTTTCCGGGTCGAACAGCACGAGATCGGCATAGGCCCCGGCACGGATCACACCGCGATCGACCAGCCCGAACACCTCGGCACATCGCCCCGTCATCTTCGCCACCGCAGTTTCTAGGCTGAACAGCTTGAGATCCCGCGCGTAATGGCCGAGCACACGCGGAAACGTGCCCCACAGGCGCGGATGCGGAAAGCTGTCATGCGGCAAACCATCGCTGCCGATCATGCTGCGCGGATGGGCTAGGATGCGCCGTACGTCGGCCTCGTCCATCTGAAAGAAGATCGCACCCGCCGGGAGCAGCCTCTCGGCTGCTTCCTTCAGCTCCACGCCCCACTCCCGCGCCAGGTCGGACAATATGCGCCCGGCCAGTTCGGGATGCGGGATGGACCACGTGATGCGGACCGGGACGTCCGGGCGCACACGGTCCGGGATGAGCACGGTCGATCCGGCCACGTAGGGATACACGTCGAAATCCACTTTTTGCGTCAGCGAGGCCCGCTCGATGACTGGCAGCGTCTCGACCGAACGGCCAAAATTCTCCGGCATCGTGCATTTGTGATGGCTGATCACCACAGGCACGCCGGTCGCACGACCGATGCTCAGCGTCTCCTCGATCGAGGCCAGCACACCGTTGGCCTCGTCGCGCATGTGCGTGACATAGATGCCGCCCACCTCGCGCAGCGCCTCCGCCACCGCGATTACCTCGCTGGTCGGCGCCATGATGTTCGGCGGATAGTATAAGCCGGTCGAAAAGCCGGAGGCGCCTTCGCGCAACGCCTCGCCGAGACGTTGCTGCATCCGTGCCGCCTCGCGGTCCGTCGCGGCGCGTCCGACATCGCCGCTCATGGCCTCGACCCGGAGCGACATGTGGCCGATCAAGGCCACCGTGTTCACCGGCGCGGGATCGCGCGTGAGACGGTCCGCGTATTCGCCGAAGCTGCCGAACACCCACCAGCTTTCGTCACCGAGCAAATCGAGCGGCGGTATCGGCCGCGTCGCCATGCGCGTCGGGCTCAGGCTGATGCCGCAGTTACCCACCACCACGGTGGTCACGCCCTGCGACATCTTGCACAACATGCACGCTGGCCCGCATAACACCGCGCGATCATCGTGCGTGTGCGCGTCGATGAAGCCCGGTGCCAACGCGCGGCCCCCGGCCTGCACTTCCCGGTCCGCCGTGGCCGCGCCAAGGTCGCCCACAGCTGCGATGCGGTCGCCGGTCACGCCGAGATCGCCTCGAATGCGGGGTCCGCCTGTACCGTCGAAAATCGTGGCGTCCCGGATAATCAGATCGTAGCGCATCACCTTGTCCCCTCCCCAGATTCGTCGATCTCGACGCCATACTCGGCACGTGCCCGCTCGACGGACACCAGCCCGTCACGCACGTCCCGCGCAACTAGTGCCGCATCGCGCAACAATGGGTCGCCCATCCCGCCGCCTCCTGGCAGCGACAGCAACAGCCGCTCGCCATCGGGGATGATCTGGAAGCCCTTGGTGCGGAGTGTCTGGCCCGACACCAGCCTGACCCGGCCCCCGGCGCCTTCGCCCCCGCCGTCGCGTCCCTTCGGCGGATGCGCCACGCGGTCAAAGATCGCGTTCACCGCGAACTCCAATTCGCCCTTGGTGCCGATCTCCATCACCTGCCCAAAGCCGCCGCGCGTCCGCCCGGCGCCGCCGCTGTCCGGCCGCAGTTCCTTCTTCCAGAACACCACCGGCGCCACGTTCTCCGTCGCCTCCACCGGCATGGTCCGCACTCCCGACGGAAACGCCGTTGCGTCCAGCCCGTCTCGCGTCGGCCGCGCGCCGGTACCGCCGGAGTTGAACGTGATCACCTCGAAATCCGGAAGCACGCGCCGGTTGCCGCGCGCCTGGCCCGATACCGACGACCCGCCTCGAAGCGGCGGGTTCCACAGGCACGACGAGCCTTCGGCGGTCACGCGTTCCGGCACCGCCTGGTGCAGGCAGCCCATCATCAGGTCGGGCAGCAACTGACCGACCACATGGCGCACGGACACGGGATAGGGACGTGGCGCATTCAGGATGCAGCCCTCGGGAATCTGTATGTGGAACGGCGCGAGACTGGCCCAGTTGTTCGGGATGTCCGGCGCCACCACCACCTTGATGCCGAAGCAGGCATACGCGCGGCAATACGCAGCCGGCACGTTGATACCACGCTGCGACAGGCCGGACGTGCCGGCGAAATCCACCTCGATCCCGTTCGCCCCGAGCGTCATGGTAGCCCGGAGCGTCACCACCTCCTCATAGCCGTCCGAACTGATTTCGGAGTGAAATACACCAGCGGGCAACTTGGAGATCTCGGCCAGGGTCGCACGCAGCGAGCTGTCGAATATGAAGTTGGCGAGGAGATC
This sequence comes from Rhodospirillales bacterium, assembly GCA_025350425.1. Lineage (GTDB taxonomy): Bacteria > Pseudomonadota > Alphaproteobacteria > Acetobacterales > Acetobacteraceae > JANXTF01. Next base: position 1,115 of record JANXXW010000246.1, on the reverse strand, counting down.
GAGGCTATCCATCGCGAACTCGTCCATCATCCGCACTAGCCGCTTGGCACCGGCGTCGTTGCACGCGCATAGCGAATACACGTCGCCCTCCAACTCGACGGGCAGCCGGCTTCCCATACGGAGGAAGTCGAAGAAGGTCTCATTCGGCTTGCCCTGGTCGAAGCATTTAACGATCGGGATATACAAGCCCTCCTCGAACACGCTGCGCGCCTCCGGCCCCATCCCCAATCCGCCGACATCGATGACATGGGCGGTGTTGGCGAACAGACCGACGATGGCGCCGTGCCGGAACGCCGGGCTCACCACCGTAAGATCGTGCAGGTGCCCGGTGCCGAGCCACGGGTCGTTGGTGATGTAATGGTCGCCCGGCTTCATCGTGGCCGCCGGGAACTTCGCCAGGAAATGCCCGACGCTTTCCATCATCGAGTTGACGTGGCCCGGCGTGCCGGTCACCGCCTGCGCCAGCATCCGCCCGCTCAGGTCGAAGATACCGGCGGACAGGTCGCCCGCCTCGCGCACGGTGGTGCTGAAGGCAGTGCGGATCATGGTCTGCGCCTGCTCCTCGACCACGGCGATCAGCCGGTTCCACATGATCTGCCGCTGGATCGCGGCCAGTGCCTCGTTCATCACGCCGGCTCCCGTTTCAATGCGATGTAGCCGTACGGGTCGATCTTGCCCGACCATCCCGGCGGCACCAGTGTCGATGTCTCGTCCTCGGCGACGATGGCAGGCCCCCTGAAAGCCGCGCCCGGTTCCAACGCGGCACGGTCATATATGTCCCACTCAGCTTCCTCGCCAGTCACGGTATCGCGCACCATCCGCGTCCGCACGACAGCGGCCTGATGGTGCACTGGCGCCACCCGCAAGACCGTCGCATCGACGGGCAGCGTCGCGACGGTTACCGCGTAGCTCATGATCTCCACGTCGGAACCTGGCACCGGTCGATCATAGAATTGCGTGTACTCCGCGTCATAGGCCACGCGGATCGCGGTCACGTCATCCTGGGACAGGCGGCCGTCCGGCAGGCCCACCGCGATCTCATGCCCCTGCCCGACATACCGCATGAACGCGGTCCGCGTGCTGAGCGTGGCCGCACCGAAACTGCCTTTCGCCAC
>JANXXW010000239.1 GCA_025350425.1 Rhodospirillales bacterium | reverse complement strand
ACAAGGGCGCGGCCGACATGGCGCACTACGCTGCGGCCAAAGCCGGGGTGATCGGTTTCACCCGCTCGCTTGCCTACGAAGTCGCTAAAGACGGCATCACCGTCAATGCGATCTGCCCCGGCCCGGTCGACACCGCCCTCTACCGCGGCATTCCCGAAGCGTGGCGCCGTAACAAGATGGCCGAAATGCCGATCGGCCGGCCCGGCACCGTCGATGAGATCGCGCCTACCGCCGTGCTGCTCGCGAGCGACGATGGCTCCTTCTACATCGGCGCCACGCTCAATCCCAATGGCGGCGACGTGATGATCTAATATTCCTTGATCCTTCTAACGAGGTTTATTGATGAGCGTTTCCACACCTTCTCCCACCCGCCGGCAACTGCTCGCTGGCGCTGGCGCCGGCCTGCTCGCCGCCACCTCCGCCGAAGCTCAAACTGCCACCAGAACGATGGTGATTGCTGCGCCTGCAACGCCGCAGGGCTTGGACCCCGAATACGACATCAGCCTCGGCTCGATCGATGCCCTCGGCGGCCTCTACGATGGCCTGCTCGCTTACGACACGATGCCCGATCTGCAAGCCGCCGGCGTCCGCCGGGAAGACATCGGCGTTCATGACGACAAGCCCGGCGGCCTCGCTCTCCAGCCTCTCCTAGCCCAGAGCTTCGAGCTGTCCGGCGACCGCCGCAAGGCCATCTTCGTGCTGCGCGAAGGCGTAAAGAGCAATTGGGGCAACACGCTGTCCGCCGCCGACGTTAAATGGACCTGGTACCGCAAGTTCCACCTCAAGGGTACCGGCGCGTTCATCACCAAGATGCTCGGCATGACGAGCCCCGATCAGATCAAGGTTGAGGCGCCGAACGTCGTCTCGATCAACCTCGACAAGCCCAGCCCACTTCTGCTCAAGCTCCAGTGCAACCTCGGTAACCCGATCTACGACAGCACCAAGCTCAAGGAGACCGGCGGCCAGGACGACCCATGGGGCACCAAGTTCCTGAACAGCCAAAGCGCTGGCTTTGGCCCCTACGAGATTGCCCAACTCGTCCGCGGCCAGCAGGCGACATTCCGGGCTCGTAAGGACTACTGGGGCGCCAAACCTTACATGGACAGTGTGATCATGCGCGAAGTACCGAGTTCCTCAAGCCGGCTCTCGCTTCTACAAGGAGGCGCCATCGACATCGCGCAATATCTGCAGCCCCGCGAATGCATCGCGCTCAAAAACTCGACCGTCGCGACCTTCGACGCCGTTAGCGCATCTTACATGATCTGGCTCGAACTGAACGCTACCATCAAGCCGTTCGACAACGTCGACGTGCGCCGGGCCATGAACCTGCTGATCCCACGCCAGCAGATTATCGACACGGTATATTACAAGCTCGCGGAAAAACAGGACGCCGTGATTCCACTCGGCTACCCGATGCGCGATGACAGTTTCTTCGACTACGACGAGAACCTCGACCGCGCCAAGCAGGCGTTCAAGGTGGCCGGCATGCCCGATGGCTTCTCCACCACCATCAGCTACAACGCTGGCGACCCCGTGCAAGAACCCATTGCCCTCATCTACCAAACTGCGCTCCGCCGCGCCGGCATCAACGCCACGCTCGATAAGCTCCCCGCCGGCGTTTTCTACGATAACGTCACCAAGCGCCAGAAGCCCGTCATCTTCTATCTCGACTCGCCCTGGACCCCCGACGCTGGCTACGCAACGTCGCTCTATTTCCACGAGAGCAGCTACGTGAACTACAGCAACTACACCAATCACGACGTCACCAAGCTGATCGAGCAAGGCCTCGCTAGCATCGACGATGCTGAGCGCACGAAGATCTACGCCGACGTCCAGAAGCAAGTCATGGCCGACGCGCCCTGGGGTCTAATCGCCTATCCCCAGTACACGCTGCCCCGCAAGAAGGACCTCAAGGGCTTCGTTTACTACACGTCCAATAATCTGCGCTTCCAAGACTTCTCCCGCAGCTGAGGCGACAATGCCAGAACTCGCCGGATTGAGATGCCTGGTGACGGGCGGCGCGCGCGGGATCGGTCGCGAGATCGCGCGCGCCTTTGCCCGGGAGGGTGCGGACGTGGCCATCCTCGACATCCGAATCGAGCAGGCGTGCGAGACCGCCGACGAACTCGAGCTGTTCGGCTATCGCGCCCTCGCGATCGCAGCCGACGTCAGCTCTGAAACCGAGGTGCGCAACGCCATCGAGCAAGCCGAGCGCGCCTTCGGCGGCATCGACGTGCTCGTCAATAACGCCGGTATCATCGACACCGCCCCCGTCGTCGAGATGTCGACCGAGATGTGGGACCGTATGATCGCGGTCAATCTGCGCAGCGTCTTCCTCTGCACCCGCGCCGTATTGCCGGGGATGACGGCGCGGGGCTTCGGCCGCATTATCAACATCAGCTCCCAACTCGGCCACAAGGGCGCGCCCAACATGGCTCACTACGCCAGCGCCAAATCCGCCATCATCGGCTTCACCCGATCCCTCGCACGTGAAGTCTGCGAAGACGGCGTCCTCGTCAACGCGATCTGTCCCGGCGCCGTCTCGACCGACCTCGGCGGCGACATCCCCGACGATCTGCGCGCACGCCGCCTCGCCGAGATCCCACTCGGCCGTTTCGGCCACGCAGCCGAGATTGGTCCCACCGCCGTGCTCCTCGCCGGACCCGGCGGCAGCTTCTACGTCGGCGCGACCATGAACCTCAACGGAGGCGACGTCATGGTCTGAGCGTTGACCATCAATAAGCAACAACATTTGGAGAAGACGAAAATGACCAAGCAGATCAATTGCGTATTCGGCGTCGATATCGATGCGGTAGCGGGCTGGCTCGGCTCCTACGGCGGCGAAGATTCTCCCTCGGACATCCAGCGCGGCGTCTTTGCCGGCGAGGTCGGCACCCCCCGCCTCCTGAAGCTCTTTGAGCGCTTCAACATCAAGGCGAGCTGGTTCATCCCCGGCCACTCCATCGAGACCTTCCCCGACGAGACACGCATGATCGCAGCCGCCGGGCACGAGATCGGTGCCCATGGCTACTCGCACGAAAACCCCGTCTCGATGACAAGGCGGCAGGAGGAGGACGTACTCAAGAAATCGATCGAATTGATAGAGCAATATTCTGGTAAGAAGCCCCGCGGCTACGTCGCACCCTGGTGGGAGATGTCCAGCTCGACAGCCGAACTCCTGCTGCAGAACGGCTTCCGCTACGACCACAGCCAAGCCTATCGAGACTTCGAACCGTTCTACGCCCGTGTTGGTGATAGCTGGACCAAGATCGACTATTCGAAAAACGCCGCCGACTGGATGCATCCGCTCAAGCACGGTAAGGAGGTCGACCTCGTCGAGATCGGCGCCAACTGGTATGTCGATGACCTGCCGCCGATGATGTTCATGAAGAAGGCGCCGAACAGCCACGGCTTCGTCAATCCGCGTGATATCGAGGAATTGTGGCGCGACCAGTTCGACTGGATCTATCGCGAGATGGATTATGCCGTGTTCCCATTCACCATCCATCCTGACGTCAGCGGCCGGCCGCAGGTGTTGCTGATGCTCGAGCGTCTGATCGAACACATCAATAAGCACGATGGCGTGAAGTGGATGACCTTCGAGGAGATCGCTGTCGATT
>JANXXW010000202.1 GCA_025350425.1 Rhodospirillales bacterium | reverse complement strand
GCCAGCCTGCGCGCACCGGGCGAAATCCCGCCGCGGGCGTGGCTGTATGGCCGCCGGCTGATCCGTGGCTTCGTCAGCGTGATGGTGGCGCCGGGCGGGGTCGGCAAATCGGCCTTGGCGCTGGGGCAGGCGGTGTGCCTGGCCACCGGACGGGCGTTCCTGGGTGAGGCCGTGCATCAATCCTGCCCCGCCTGGGTGTTCAACCTCGAAGACCCCGCCGACGAGACAGACCGTAGGCTCGCCGCCCTGATGCTTCGCCACGACATCCCCGCCCACGCCATCGCCGGCCGGCTGTTCCTGCATTCCGGCCGCACCCGCGGCCTGGTGATGGCGGAGCTGGATGAGGCCGGGTTCGGCCGCGTGGCCCATCCCGACCGCGCCGCCGTGACCGCCGAGGCACAGGCGCGGGGCATCGGCTTGATCGTGGTGGACCCGTTCGTGAAATGCCACCGGCTCGATGAGAACAGCAACGCCCAGATCGACGCCGCCATCATCGCGTGGGCCGAGATCGCCGAGGCCGCGCGCTGCGCCGTGCTGCTGGTGCATCACGTCCGCAAGGGTGCCGGTGCCAACGGCATGGCCGATGTGGAGGCGGCACGCGGCGCCCGCGCACTGACCGATGCGGCCCGCAACGTCGCCGTGCTGAGCCCGATGGGCGAGGCGGAAGCGGAGCGGCTCTCGGTCGATCCGGCGCAGCGCTGGCGTCATGTGCGGCTGGACGACGCCAAGGCCAACCTCGCGGCCCATGCCAGTGGCGCCGCCTGGTTCCGCCTCGATGGCGTACGGCTCGGCAACGGCACGCCGGATTACCCGCATGGCGACGATGTCGCGGTCATGGTGCCCTGGAAGCCGCCGGCGCTTGCCGCATCGCTGTCTCCGGCGGCGCTGAACCAGGCGCTCGATGCCATTGCGGCAGGCCCTGGCGACGGCATGGCGTACGCAGCCAAGCGGGGCCGCGCGGCCGGGCGCTGGGTCGGGTTCGTGCTGGTGGACCAATTGGCCATCGGCGAGCCCGAAGCCGCCCGCCTGATCGCCGCCTGGCTCCGCGCCGGGCTGCTGCGTGAGGAAACCTACCACGACACGCGCCAACGCAAGGACCGCGTCGGCATCCGCGTGATCGACGCCAAACGACCCAGCATGACCCATACCGGAGAACAGCAATGATCAAGCTCGTCACCCACCATGGCGCAATATATGGCGCAACGAATGGCGCAGACTTTGGCGCAACACGGGGGGTGCGTACCGCGCCATGTTCCCTGGCAAAGCCAGGGGAACATGGCGCGGGTACCGAACTCCCCGGTGGCTTCGGCGCCAGACGCCACTTCCCGGACGCCCTGCCCCGCCCGCATGGCGCATCCCGTGGCGCACCCAATGGCGCACCCCGTGGCGCGACCTATGGCGCAAATATCGGCACGCCGCTCGATGCCGCAGCGGTGGTCTATCGGCTGGAGGAGGCCGGCACTACGCTGCTATGCCTGCCCGATACCGGCCACTCCACCCGCCTGCGCACCAGCAGCTTCGAGGTGCTCGCCAGCGCCATCAAGGCCCGCGACATCCCAACCGCCGACGCCACACGGCTCCGCCCGCAGCCGCCCGACAGCGCCCGCATCGACCGTATGGATGAGGCATGGGCGTGGCTGGCACTGATCCCGCGTGACCGCCACGTGCTCCGCCGCATCGTCGGCGCCCGCTCGCTGGTCAGCCCCACCACCGAACGCCACGTCTACAGCTGGCGCCGCCTGGGCCTCGCCATGGGCGCCGACCACAAGGCGGTGCAGCGCTGGCACGCCCAGGGCATCGGCCTCATCGTCGCGGCTCTGCGCCGCTGAGACACTACCGGGGGATGGGCACACGAGACATCCCCCGCTCCCCGATGCTACACGCCGCCATGGTCCATCCTGCCCCGCCACCCTCTGACGCCCGGCTTCGTCTGATGCCCGGCTCCTTCTGATGTGCGGCATCGCCGGCATCGTTGCCGCTCCGGGTGCGCTGCCGCCACAGCCGGCCCAGCTCGCCGCACTGGCCAAGGCGCTGGCACATCGTGGCCCCGATGGCAGCGGGCACCACGTCGTCGGGCGGGTGGCGCTGGTGCACAACCGCCTCGCCATCATCGACGTGGCCGGCGGCGACCAGCCGCTGTTTGCCGCTTCAGCGACGCTCGTGGGCAACGGCGAGATCTATAACTATCGTGAGCTGTACGACGAACTTCCCGGCGTGCGCTTCGCCACCCGCAGCGACAACGAGCCGCCGCTGCATCTGTGGCGGCGCGACGGCACCGGCTTTACAGCCCATCTGCGCGGCATGTACGCCATCGCCATCCACGAACGCGCCGACCGCACCGTCACCCTCTCGCGCGATCCGTTCGGCATCAAGCCGCTCTATATCTGCACCACCGAAACCGGCCTCGCCTTCGCCTCCGAGGCGCAGGCGCTGCTGGCCGCGGGCCTCGCACCGCGCCGCCTGCGCGCCGCCGCGCGGGACGAGTTACTGCAAGTCCAGTTCACCTCCGGCGCCGAGACCATCTTCGAGGGCATCCACCGCGTGCTCCCAGGCGAAACACTGACCTGCGCCGATGGCCGCGTGCTGGAGCGTTCGCGCCTTCCAGCCCTGCCCGAAGGCGGCCCGGAGGACATCACCGAGGACGCGGCACTGGCTCGGCTCGACGCTGCACTCGCCGAAAGTGTCGACCTGCACCAGCGCAGCGACGTGCCGTACGGCATGTTCCTCTCGGGCGGCATCGACAGCGCGGTGCTGCTGACCCAGATGGCGCGGCTGAACTCCGCCCCGGTGCTGGCCTACACGGCGGGTTTCGCTGACACCGACGTAGCCGATGAGCGGCCCCAGGCGGCCCGCCTCGCCACGGCACTCGGCGCCAACCACGAGACGGTCGAGATAACGGCCGCGATGATGTGGGAGCACCTGCCCGAGATCGTCGCCTGCATGGACGATCCGGCGGCCGACTTTGCCATCATCCCCACCTGGTTCCTGGCCCGCCGCGCCGCCCAGGACGTCAAGGTGGTGCTGTCCGGCGAGGGCGGTGACGAGCTGTTCGCCGGCTATGGCCGCTACCGCACCGCCATGCGGCCCTGGTGGCTCGGCGGGCAGGTGATGCGGGCGCGCGGCAATTTCGACAAGCTCGACGTGCTGCGGACCCGTCCGGCCGCCTGGCGCGACGGCATCGCCGCAGCCGAGGCCCATGCCGCCCTGGCCGGCGCCGGGCAACTACCCCGCTCGCGCCTGCAGATCGCCCAGGCGACCGATGTGGCGGATTGGCTGCCGCACGACCTGCTGCTCAAGATCGACCGCTGCCTGATGGCGCACGCCATCGAGGGCCGCACGCCGTTCCTCGATCGCGGCGTGGCGGCGGCATCGTTCCGGCTGCCGGACGGGCTGAAGGTGCGGCGCGGCATGGGCAAATATTTGTTGCGGCGCTGGCTCGAACGCAATTGCCCGGCGGCCCAGCCATTCGCCAAAAAGCAAGGCTTCACCGTGCCGGTCGGGCGCTGGATCGCCGAGCAGGGCGGCCGCCTCGGCCCGCTGGTCGCAGCCCAGCCCGGCATCGCCGAAATCGCCGATCCCGCGCGGGTGGCGGCCCTGTTCCGCACCGCCGGCCAGCGCGGGCGCACCGGGTTCGGCGCCTGGGTGCTGCTGTTCTACGCGCTGTGGCACCGCACCCACATCCTCGGTCTCGCCCCCGCAGGAGATGTATTTGAAACGCTTTCGGCGCACTGAGGAAACATGGGTATGCCACATAACGATCTGCTGATCCGCGGCGGCGATATCGTGCTGCCCTGGGGCATCGAGCGGCTCGACATCGCGGTTCGCGACGGCCGGATCGCCGCCATCGGCGTCGGTGCCGATGCCACGGCGGACCAGACCATTGACGCCACGGGCCTGCACGTGCTGCCCGGCCTGATCGACCCCCACGTCCATCTCCGGGACCCCGGCAATCCCGCCATCGAGAGCATCCCGACCGGCACCCGCGCCGCCGTGCTCGGCGGCATCTGCGCGGTGTTCGACATGCCCAACACCAGCCCACCGATCGCCGACCCCGCCAGCCTCGCCTGGAAGCGCGACTACGTCGAGCGGGTGGCGTGGTGCGACATCGGCCTGTATGTCGCCGGCACCAAGGCCAACACGCCCACCCTGGCCGAATTGGAGCTCGAGCACGGCGTGTGCGCGGTGAAGATCTTCGCCGGCAGCTCCACCTCCTCGCTGCTGATCGAGGATGACGAGCATCTTGCGCTGGCCATGCAGGCCGGGCGGCGCCGGATCGCGTTTCACAGCGAGGACGAATACCGGCTGATCGAGCGGCGGCCGATGTTCAAACTCGGCGACCCCTATTCCAGCCACATGGAATGGCGCGACGAGGAATGTGCGTTCCTCGGCACCCGCCGCCTGATGGCGCTGGCCCGCCGCACCGGGCGGCCCGCCCACATCCTGCACGTCTCAACCGCGCAGGAACTGGATTACCTCAAGGACTACCGCGACATCGCCACGGCGGAAATCCTGGTGAACCACCTGACGCAATGGGCGCCCGATGTGTATGACCGGCTCGGCGGTCGCGGGGTGATGAACCCGCCGATCCGCGGCCGCCATCATTACGAGGCCGCCTGGGCTGCGGTGCGCGACGGCACCGCAGACACCATCGGCTCAGACCACGCGCCCCATCTGCGCGCCGACAAGCTGAAGCCCTGGCCAGATTGCCCCGCCGGCCTGCCCGGCGTGCAGACCATGGTGCCGATCATGCTGAACCACGTCCATGAAGGCCGCCTCAGCCTCGGCCGCATGATCGACCTCATGTGCGCCGGCCCGGCCCGCGTGTATGGCGCAATCAACAAGGGCCGCATCGCCGCCGGCTACGACGCCGATTTCACCCTGGTGGACCTCAAGCACCGCCGCCGCATCGAGGATAGCTGGATCGCCTCCCCGATCGGCTGGACCCCGTTCGACGGCACGGAAGTCACCGGCTGGCCCATGGCAACCATCATCCGCGGCCAAGCCGTCATGCGCGACGACGAGGTGCTGGGCGCACCCCAAGGACGGCTGGTGCGGTTCGCGTGATGTTGCTG
>JANXXW010000198.1 GCA_025350425.1 Rhodospirillales bacterium | reverse complement strand
CGAACCGGGTGTTCGCGTCCTACGACGCAATCGTCGATCACTGCTGCGACGCGTGGAACCGCTTGGCCGACCAGCCCTGGCGCGTCATGTCCATCGGGCTACGCGATTGGGCAAGAGGTCAGATCACGTGAGTCCTGGTATCAGTCCTCTAAAACTGTAGATTTACTGCAATATCGAGTTGAATTTTATGCTCGTTGACTAGGGCATATCCGGGTAGCGTTAGCTTGAGATATACTAGTTTGTCTGCAAGTATAACGTTGGCCTCCTGGCGGATACTGACACAAAGTTTTTTTGCGCTGCTCATGACTGTAACTAATCGGCCATTGCCGCTAAACCGAAGCCCGCGTTTCCTACCGCCACCGCCGTAAACGCGTCCGCCAGCACCGCAATGTCGGCACCAAACGGCGGCAGGTCCACCAATGGCGGGAATAATCCGCGCATCTCCGTCAAGAACTCCACCAGTGCCGGCGTGGCTGGCCGTTCGGTGATCTCCAGAGCTCGCGAGGCGACGATCGCCAGCATCGCGAGGCTTGCATCCAGGCACCTGCCCGCCCGGCGCTCCTTTTCCCACGCTGGAAAGGTTGGCGCCCCCATGTCGTTCTGCCCGTAGCCACCACCCTCGGTCTGCGGCGTGAAACTGCGCTGTGCCGCGTGCCGCGCCTCCTCGCCATAACCGACCTGTACCATTCCAATTATGCCGGTGTACACGCCGGGATGTTTTGCATCCACGAGCCGGTCCGGTAGCAGGCTTACCGCGCCTTCGTGCAACTTGCTCGTATGCCGGTCCGCCACCAGGCATAATTCTGCCCAGACATGCGCCAGTCCATCGAGAGCCGGCCACGCCATCGTATTGTGATAACCACCATTGCTGAGCGCGCGCCCTCGGGGATGCTCGTGCGTCGGCGCGATGAACACTGGATTATCCGTCACCGATGACAGTGAAACCGCGGCGGCCCGCGCAGCTTCGGCGACGCAGCGTTCCGCCAAACCAAACAGCCGAGGCAAAATCCGGTAGCTCACTGGCGCCTGATAAAACCGCCGATCTCCGCTCGCGCCGTCCAAAAGGCGACGCAGTTCGCGCAGCGCGACGGCCTCGGACGGCTCGCCCCACAACCCGTCGAAAACCGGATCGTACGCGTCCATCGGAGCCTTGAATGCCTCGGCGGACAGCGCCATCACGCGATACGCCAGCGCCAGCCGTCGAGGCGCGATCAATGCCGCGTCCGCAATCAGCGCCGCTGAACTGGGAGAGCCGTTGATCAGGCTGAGCGACTCTTTCTCCGCCAAGGGAAAGCCGCGCCCGAGTTCGTAGAACAACGGCCCCATCGACAATATCTCGCCGGCCCCGCCCTGGCCCTGCGACGACACTGCCGGCAACGCACGCCCGTCCAGCATATCCGCCACCGCCACGGCCAACGCTGATGTCACGGCCGCGTGTCCCTCGATGAAGTTGGCAAGTCGCGCCAGCACCATCGCCCGTGTGACACGCCCGGGCAGCGCCTCGCCAAATGCCGCCAGCGACGTCGGGGGCCGGTTGGCGTGAACGCGACGGGCCGGTGCATCCAGCTTGTATTTCGCCATCAGACCGTAACCGCTGCTGACGCCATACACGAACGCGTCAGGATCGCTGTCCAGCATGTCCATGAACGCCGCGCGCGCCACCCCGATCCGCACGAGCGCCGCGTCGGTTATCCGTACGCCCTCGCCGCCCCAGGCAACCCGGCGAACGGCATCAAGTGTGATGTCGTGTCTTGTATCGAGCACGACGGTCATGGCGTCACGGCCGTTTGGCGCGCGCAAGGGATAGCCTGCCGCATGGAAACCTCGTCAGTTTTATCAGGGGCGATCCCATACGCCGGCGTTCAGGTCACCGCCAGGAGATTGCCCTTCGCTCGTCGAAAAGTTGCTGGCGTGAGATGCTGCCGCGCCCGCTCGAGATTTCACCGACTGACAAATCCTATGCGCCTCGCGCGCCAAAGCGCTGTGGGGCATGTCCGAGGTCGAAGTGAACTGGCTGGAAAAACTTGCTTACCGCGCAATTTCGACTGGAATCAGGGCGGAACGGTCGCCCCGTCCCAAGCCAACACATGGCCGCTATCGGTAGGCTGCAATTCGTCGATCACCGAAAGCAGTCTGGAGGCGGAAAGTTCTGGCGTGAACAGCTTGCCATCGGGTACGCCGCGCTGGAACGGCCGGCTGAGTTCGGTGTCCACAGTGCCAGGATGCAGCCCGACGCAGATGGTATCGGGGTTGCGGCGGGCTGCCTCGATCGCGAGGTTGAGAAGGATCATATTCAGCGCCGCCTTGCTGGCGCGATATCCGTGCCAACCACCCATTCGGTTGTCCGTGATGCTGCCGACCCGGGCCGAAAGGGCGGCAAATATGCCACGTCCAGCGCTCGGCAACAGAGGGAGCATATGTTTGGCGACAAGCGCCGGGCCAATTGTATTGATCCGGAACGTCTCGAGCAGAGCCGAGGCGTCCATCGCGCGATATGTTTTCTCCGGCATCCGCCCGGCGCCATGCAGGGTTCCGGTAGCCACGATCAGAAGGTGAATGGGGCCGGCGATCCGCTGGGCGGCAGCCTGGATGGTGGCCTCGTCGGTAAGGTCGAGGTGGTGCTGCTGAATGCGACCTTCTCGCGCACCATTCTCGAAGCTTCGGCCGAGAGCGTGAATGGTAGCGAAACCGGGGTCCTGTCCGAGGCTCGCCAGCAACGCCGCCCCGATGCCGCCGGAGGCGCCAACGATCACGGCGTTCGCATTAGAAGGAAAGCTTCTCATCGCATGGGCTGTACGCTACCAGCCCATACTGCCGGGGGCGCCCTTGAACGGACCGGTTAGATCGGACGTGATCCAGCCGCCGTAGAACCCACCGGGTTGCGGGACGACTCGCTCATCGCCGACGAAACAGGCATCCATCAGCCCAGCATAAACTGCCAAATGATCCGCGATCGGGCCGTATGGCGCAAGTGGGTCGGCGTAGCTCCAGGCCGCGCGCTCGGCGGTTTCCGTGCCGGCCCGAATGGTCCAGTAGGCCGCGCGTCCCTTCCATTCACACAAGCTGGCGCCTGAGCCGGGAAGCAACTCGCAGTTCACGAAGGCGTCGCGCGGGAGGTAGTATACCGGCGGATGGGTCGTCTCCAGGATGCGCCAAGCGGCACCCGTGGCTGCGATGACGTGGCCTGCGAACTCGATACGGATCTGCTTTATGACTGGCTCAATGGCCGGTGGGCGGGGATAGAGCCAGACATCTTCCATTGCCATCTACGCGAACACGCTGCCATGCGCCGCAACTTCGGCGAGGTGGCGATCGGCGTCGCCGAAAAGGATGTCGATCATCGTCATGCGCTTGAAGTAATGGCCGATCTTATACTCGGCGGTCATCGCGATACCGCCGTGAAGCTGGATGGTCTCCTGCCCAATCTTCCTACCGCTGCGCCCGATCTGCACCTTGGCGGCAGACGCGGCGAGACGGCGCGCGACGGCGTCATCGCTGGATGCCATGACGGTGGCATAAAGCGCCATGCTGCGGGCCTGTTCGAGATCGACATACATGTCCACCGCCCGGTGCTGCAACGCCTGAAACTCACCAATGGCGCGACCGAACTGCTTGCGTGTCTTCATATAGTCCACGGTCGTTGTCTGCATCTCCGTCATCACGCCAATCGACTCCGCGCAGATCGCGGCGATAGCTTCATCCACCACGCGCTCGATGTGTGGAAGCACGGCACCGGGTTCGCCCACGGTTTCGGCACGCGCCCGGTCGAATGAGATTTCGGCTGCGCGCAACCCATCCTGTGTAGGATAGCCACGCCGGGTGACACCGGGAGTGTCGGCACGAACGAGGAACAAGCCAATCCCGTCGCGGTCACGCTGACCGCCGGAAACGCGGGCGGTCACGAGAAGGCAATCGGCGGAATCGCCGTGCAGCACGACGCCCTTATCTCCAGACAGGACCCAGCCATCGCCGTCACGTTCGGCCTTGGTGGCAACGTTGTGCAACTCGTAGCGCGAGTGCCGCTCCACATGCGCGAACGCCACCAGCATTTCACCGCCCACAATCTTGGGCAGCATCTCCGCCTGCTGCGCCTCGCTGCCGGCATAGCGTATCAGGCCGCCGCCGAGGATCACGGTGGCGAGGTAAGGCTCCACAACGAGGCCACGCCCGAACGCCTCCATTACGATCATCGTCTCGACCGGACCGCCGCCGAACCCGCCATGCTCCTCTGCAAAGGGCACGCCGAGCAGCCCGAGTTCGGCGTATTGCTTCCACATCTCGCGTGAGAAACCGTCGGGCTGGCTCAGGAAGGCCTTGCGTTGCTCGAACCCGTAGCGATCGGTCACCAGGCGCTCGACGCTGTCGCGTAACAGGCGTTGATCTTCGTTCAGGTCGAAATCCATATTGCGCTAGAACCCCAGGATTGCTTTGGCAACGATGTTCCGCTGGATCTCATTAGATCCGCCATAGATCGAGATCTTACGCCAATTGAAGTATTCTGGCGCCGCTTCGGCCGCGTAGTCAGGCCCAATCGGCGGCTCGTTGCTGCCCTCGCGATCATCCTCAGGCACATACGGCATCGCGTAGGGCCCAACTACTTCCATCAGCAGCTCGTTGGTGGCCTGTTGCAGAACCGAACCCTTCAGCTTCAGGATCGAGGACGCCGGATTGGGCTTTCCACTGGCCTGGCCACGTTCGGCCGCTACCACGCGAAGCTGCGTCATCTCCAGTGCCTTCAACTCGATCTCGACGCCCGCGAGCTTCTCGCGGAACGCACGGTCCTCGATCAGCGGGATGTCACCCATGCGCTCCAGCGACGCAAGTTCGCGGATGCGCGCCAGCCTCGCCTTCGACACGCCCACGCGGGCGATGCCAGTACGCTCATTGCCGAGCAGGAACTTTGCGTAATCCCACCCCTTGTTCTCCTGGCCCACAAGGTTCTCGGCCGGCACCACCACTTCATCGAGGAACACCTCGTTCACCTCGGCACCCCCATCAATGGTGCGGATCGGACGGACCGTGATGCCCTTCGTCTTCATATCGATTAGGATGAAGGAGATCCCCTCCTGCTTCTTGGCCGCCATGTCGGTGCGGACGAGGCAAAACAGCCAGTCGGCGTGCTGCGCCAGCGTAGTCCACGTCTTTTGGCCATTGACGACGTAGGTGTCACCCTCGCGCCGCGCGGTAGTACGGAGGCTGGCGAGGTCACTGCCGGCACCGGGTTCCGAGAAGCCCTGGCACCACCAATCGTCGATATTGGCCGCACGCGGCAGGAAACGCTTCTTCTGCGCCTCGTTGCCGAATTGCGCGATAACCGGTCCGACCATCGAGACGTTGAAGGGTAACGGATGGGGCACGCCGGCGAGCTGCATCTCGTCCTGGTACAGATACAACTGCACTGAAGTCCAGTCCTTGCCGCCCCACTCACGCGGCCAATGCGGCACCGCATAGCCATTCGCGTTCATGGTACGCTGCGTCTGCACCATCTCCTCGCGGGTCGCGTGTTCGCCTCCGAGGTGCTTCGCACGGATGTCGGCAGGGATTTCGGTCCGGAAGAAATGCCGCACCTCGTCGCGAAAGGCGACTTCCTCGGGAGTGAAGTTCAGGTCCATGGAGAGAGGTCCTTTTCAGCAGCGAGAGCGTGGCGGGAAAGTTTGCCGACCGGCGTTTTGGGCAGGCTGTCACGAAGTTCGAGTTCCGTCGGGATTTCGTGGCGGCCAAGCCGCTCGACCAGAAATATGCGTAAACCTTCCAGCGTCAACTCGTCCGCCCCTGGCCGAAGCGCCACGAAGGCCTTGGCGGCCTGGCCGCGATATGCATGGGGTATCCCGATCACGGCGGCCTCAGCAACATCAGGGTGCTCGTAGATGGCTTCCTCGATGATGCGGGGATACACGTTGAAGCCGCCGGAGATGATCATGTCTTTCTTGCGGTCCACCAAGGTAAAGTAACCGGTTTCGTCCATGCTCCCAACGTCTCCGGTCAGGAAGAAACCATCGACGAAGGCCCGTGCGTTCTCATCAGGGCGCTTCCAGTAACCGGGTGTGACGTTTGGACCCTTGATTCGGATCTCGCCGATCTCGCCGCATGGCAGTTCCCGCGCCGGATCGTCCAGCGCCACCACCTGCATGACGATGCCCGGCAGCGGCACACCGATCTCCCCGGACCGGTATGGCCGTTCGGATAGCAGGTGAGCGCCGACCGGCGATGTCTCCGTCATGCCCCATCCCCCACCGAGACGCACGCCGGTCAGGCGGTGGAACCGATCGGACATTTCCACCGGAAGCGGGGCGCCCCCCGAGGTGGTGCTTCGCAGCGACGACAGGTCGCGCGTCTCCAGGCCAGGCACGGAGGCCAGCGCGATCCACATCGTGGGGACACCTGGAAAAGCGGTGGCGCGCTTGGTTTCGATGTCGTGCAGGGTGGCGATTGGGTCGAACCGCTGGCGCAGCAGGATTTCAGCGCCCCGATGCAGCGGCCGCAACAGCACGCTGGTCAGTGCGTAGATATGGAATAGCGGCAGCACACCGATCACCCGGTCGCCGGGGCGAAGGTTGCGCTCGCCCGGCTGCCACGCATCGATGATGGAGACGGCGGCGGTCAGGTTGCCGTGGGTGAGCATGGCGGCGCGGGGTTCGCCGGTGGTGCCGCCAGTATACTGCAGCAGGGCAATGTCGTCGGGGGCAAGCGACGGCCAAGCGGGCGGCGGCGAACCGGAGAGGCGTGAGACGGGAAGCACGTTCGGCTCGGCCGGCATGTCTTCGGCCTCGCCCGGCCCCCACTCCGCATCCTCGCCCACAATCAACCGGACCGCCGCGTTCTCACGCAGCAGACGGAGGGCAGACGCCATCATGCGCGGGACGTTGGTGGTGACGACGGTCGACGCCCCGCTATCGGCCAGCTTCCGCGCCAGGGCGCGCGGCGGATCGAGCGGGCTTAGATGCACCACGCGCATGCCCGCGCGCAACACGCCGAAGAAGGCAATGGGATGCCAAGGCGTATTGGGCAGATAGAGCGCAACCGCGTCGCCCGGACGCAGCCCGAGGCCGAGAAGCCCGGCGGCGAAGCGATCGACCCGCTCGCCCAACTCCTGGAACGAAAGGCTCCGCTCCCGGAATTCGATGGCCAGTGCCGTTCCGAATTGCACGACGGCGCGATCCAGCAACTCCGGCAGCGTCCCACGCTCGATCGGGGTGTCCCAATGGATGCCGGGTGGATACAGCGCCTCCCACGGATAGGGCCGCCGCATCACACCTCCAGCCACTCGCGCCGCATCGAGTGAGCGGCAGCGAAATCGGCGGGCGTGCCCTCGAACACGATGCGGCCATGCCCCATCACATAGAGCCGCTTGGCAATGGCTAGCGCGATGGCGAGCTTCTGCTCCACCAGCAATATCGTGGTGCCGCGCGCCGCCACGGACTCCAGCAGCTCCCGCACCTTCTCCACCATCATCGGCGCGAGCCCCTCGGTCGGCTCGTCCACCATCATCAGCGAAGGCGCCCCCATCAGCGTACGGCAGATCGCCAGCATCTGCTGCTCGCCGCCGGACAGCGCGCCAGCCGGTGCGCTCGCGCGTTCCCGCAGGCGGGGAAACAACGCATAGGCGTCCGACAGCCCGAATTTTTCACCGGGGCCTTGCTTCTCGCCCAACAGGAGGTTTTGCGCCGTGGTC
>JANXXW010000181.1 GCA_025350425.1 Rhodospirillales bacterium | reverse complement strand
GTGCTGCTGTTGCTGGTGCTCGTGGTATATTTGCGGCCCCAGGGCCTGCTGGGACGACGCTGATGCGAACCGCGCTGATCGCCCTTCTCGTCGCCGTGCTGCTGGCGGCGTTCCCGTTTGTCACCGGCGAATACGTGCTCGGCCTGCTGACGCTCGCGTTCTATTTCGCGGTGTTCGCGATGTCGTGGGACCTGCTGTTCGGCTTTGCGGGCGAGGTCAATTTCGGTCCCAGCTTCCTCACCGGCATCGGCGCCTATGCTGCCGGGCTGCTCAACCACTACGCGTATTGGCCGATACCGGCCTGCGTCGCCGCTGGGGCGGTCGCGGCGGTGCTGGCCGGCGTGGTGCTGGCAATCCCGGCGCTCAAGCTGCGTGGGCCATATTTCGGGCTGGTGACGTTGGTGGCCGTGTTGATGTTACAGAATATCATCACCCTGTTCGCTGGTGTCACCGGTGGCGAGATCGGGCTCGACCTGCCGGACGTGCTGTCGATTGACGCCGCCACCAACTACTGGATCGCCCTGGGCTTCATGACGATCAGCGGGGCGGTGCTGTTCGGCCTGTCCCGCTCGTCAGCCGGTCTGATCCTGCAAGCGGCGGGGCAGGACGCGATCGAGGCGGCGGCACTCGGGTTCAACGTCGCTAAGCACAAACTGGCGGCTTTCTGCGTCAGCGCGCTGTTTTCTGGCCTGTCGGGGGCGATGCTGGTGTTCTACATGGGCACCGTCTCGGTCGGCACCGTGGTGGATCTGGCCGTTGGCGTGCAGGTGATCATCGCCACCGTGCTGGGCGGCCGGCGGACCATCCTTGGGGCCGCCATTGGCGCGGTGTTCCTGATCGTGGCCGGTGAGTTGCTGCGGCCGCTGGGCCAGCTCTCGACGTTCGTGGTCTCCGGCTTTGCATTGGTGGTCATCCTGTTCGTGCCAGGAGGCTTTCTAGGCGCTTTCGGACGCCGCCGCGCATGACCGCGTTGCTGGAAGTGTCCGGCCTGACCAAGCGGTTTGGCGGACTGGTGGCCGTGAAGAACATGGGGTTTTCCATCGGGGCAGGGGAAATCCTGGGCCTGATCGGGCCGAACGGGTCCGGCAAGTCCACCGTGATGAAACTGATCATGGGGATCGAACGCCCCAACGCGGGCTCGGTCCGTCTGTCCGGCACCGAGGTCGCGGGCTGGCCCACGCACCGCATCGCGCGACAAGGGGTGGGGCTGGTGTTCCAGCACTCCCGCCCGCTGCACCGGCAGACGGTGCTGGAGAACATCAAGCTGGCCCTGCTGCCCGACAGCCTGGTGAAGCTTTTCGCCGACCGCCATATCGACGCCCGCGCGCGGGAAATCGCGGCCCGCGTCAGCCTGGACCGCGTGGTGGATCGGCTGCCGGCGACGCTGCCGTTCGCCGATTTGCGCCGGTTGGAACTGGCCAAGGCGATCGCCCGCAATCCGCGCGTGGTCCTGGTGGATGAGCCGTTCGCCGGGTTGACGGCGGGCGAGGTGGCGGATTTCTCCGCGCTGATCGCGAGCTTCCGGGCCGAGGGCCACGCGGTACTGCTGGTCGATCATAACGTGAAGGGCGTGGCCGCTCTCGTAGACCGGGTGCTGGCCATGTATCTCGGCGAGTTCGTGGCCGAAGGTTCCGCCGAGGAGGTGATGCGGAACGAGACGGTCCGGCGGGTCTATCTCGGCGGCGCCATCGAGATCGCCGCGCGCCGCGAGGTCCCGGCCAGCGGTCGTAAGGCGCTGCTGTCGGTCGAGGGTATGAGCGTGCTGTATGGCAAGGCACAGGCGCTGGAGGGTGTTTCCTTGCATGTCGGCGAGGGCGAGTTCGTCTCGGTCGTCGGCCTGAACGGCGCCGGAAAGACTACGCTGTTCAACGCGATCTCGGGGCTGGTGGGGTATTCCGGGGGGGTGTCGTGGCGGGGCGAGCCCCTCGCGGGGCGGACGGCGGGGGCCATCGCGCGCGGCGGAATCGTGCAATGCCCGGAAAGCCGCGAGCTGTTCGGCGACATGAGCGTGCGCGAGAACCTTGATCTCGGTGGCCAGCATTTTCCCCGCGAGGTCGCGACGAAGCAGCTGGATTGGCTGTTCGAGCTGTTCCCCATCCTGCAGTCGCGCCAGGGCCAGGCGGCTCGCACCCTTTCGGGCGGCGAGCAGCAGATGCTGGCCATTGCGCGCGCGCTGATGATGCAGCCGAAACTGCTGATCCTCGACGAGCCGACGCTGGGTCTCGCGCCGGTCATCCTGGAGCAACTCTCCAAGGCGCTTGAACGCCTGCGTCAGACCACCGACATCACAGTATTGTTAGGCGAGCAGAACGTGACCTTCGCCCTGCCGCATGCGGACCGCGTTTACGTGTTGGAACACGCGCGCATCGTGTGGGAGGGCGAGCCGGGTCGGTTCGCCGAAGAAGCGGGCGCCGGCTACCTCTGAGTCTGGAGCGGGTGACGGGGATCGAACCCGCATAGCCAGCTTGGAAGGCTGGAACTCTACCATTGAGTTACACCCGCGCCGCACCGCACCTTGCCTGTGTGCGTCGAACGGGGCAAGCGGAGCAAGCGGAGCTATGAGATTGGAACACCCATACGACGTCATCGTCATCGGTGCCGGGGCCGCCGGGCTGATGTGCGCAATCAGTGCCGGGGGGCGCGGACGGCGCGTGCTGCTGCTGGACCATGCGGACGAGGCCGGTAAAAAGATCCTCATTTCCGGCGGCGGGCGCTGCAATTTCACCAACCGGAATTGCACACCCGATCGTTTCCTCTCAGGCAACCCCCATTTCAGCCGCTCGGCGCTGGCCCGCTACACGCAGGACGATTTCGTCGCCCTGGTGGACAAGCACGGCATCGCCCATCACGAGAAAACGCTGGGACAGTTGTTTTGCGACGGCTCGGCGCGGGCGATCGTGGCAATGCTGCTCGCGGAGGCCGCCGCTGTGGGCGTCGATCTCCGGCTTGCCCACCGGATCACCGGCGTCGGCCGGACCGACGCCTTCCAGGTCGCGACGGATCATGGCGCGTTTGAGGCTCCGGCGCTGGTGCTGGCGTGCGGCGGGCTATCCATCCCGAAGATGGGCGCGACCGGATTCGCGCATGATCTGGCGCTGCGGTTCGGCCTCCCGTTGACGGATATTCGGCCGGGACTGGTGCCGCTGGTGTTCGGCTTGGAGGACCTCGACTTGATGCGTCCGTTGAGCGGGGTGGCACTGGATGTCGCGGCCTCGTGCGAGGGCGAGGCGTTCAAGGAAGCGATGCTGTTCACGCATCGTGGGTTGTCCGGGCCAGCCATCCTGCAGATTTCCTCCAACTGGCGCGAAGGGCGGCCGATTTCGATCGACCTGTTGCCGGGAGTGGATGCGATGGCTTGGCTGGGTGCCGGCAAGCGCGCGCGGCCCAAGGCCGAGGCCAAGACCGTGCTGGCCGAGCGACTGCCGCAGCGCTTGGCGCAGGCCCTGGCCACCGAGCACCTCCCGCCGCGCATCATGGGCGACATGCCCGACCGCGCTCTGCTTGGCCTGGCAGGCCTGCTCAAGGCATGGCGGCCGATGCCCTCCGGAACCGAAGGCTATGCCAAAGCTGAGGTGACGCTTGGGGGCGTGGACACGCGGGCGCTGTCCTCGCGAACGATGGAGGCGCGGGATGTGCCGGGATTGTTCGTGATCGGTGAGGCCGTGGACGTGACGGGGTGGCTCGGCGGCTACAATTTCCAGTGGGCGTGGTCCAGCGGGTGGGTGGCGGGCGAAGCGGTCTGACCGGCTTGCGGAACGCAGAACCCTGGTTATCTCTGATTGCACATGAACCAACCCTTCATCCGGCCGCACGTGAGCACCATTCCACCGCTCTCGTTGGGCGAAATCGTACGCCCTCTCAAGCACGCGATCGCGACCGAAGTATTAGCGCTGTTCAATGACCGGTCGCGCGGCCAGAAACCCGTTGTCCGGCGCAGTGATGGGTTGTTCGGCCCTCGGTCGGTGGCGTGGCGCGTCCATGGTGACGTAACCTCGATGATGGTGGGCGGCGTCTCGGGATTGCTGCTCCAGATGCTCCATCCAGCGGTTCTGGCTGGGGTGTGGGACCACTCCAACTTCCGGAACGACATGCAAGGCCGGCTGCGGCGCACCGCGCGCTTCATCGCGCTCACGACATATGGCGGCAAAGCCGAGGCGGAGGCGGTGATTGCCCGCATCCGTGGCATCCACGACCACGTCCACGGCACCCTGCCAGATGGCCAGCCCTACTCCGCGAACGACCCATCGCTGCTGGCATGGGTCCACGTGACCGAGGCAACCACCTTCCTCGACGCCTGGATACGCTATGGCGAGCCGGGCATGTCCACCGCTGATCAGAATCGCTATTTCGACGAGATGGCGCGGGTCGGCTCCGCGCTGGGTGCCGATCCTGTTCCTCGCACCCGCTCCGAGGCGCGGGAACTGTTCCGCATGATGCAACCATCGATGCGGGTCGATGCGCGCACCCAGGAGATTGCACGCCTTGTCCTGATGCAGCGAGTGACCAACAAAATAGTAGGGCCGTTGCAGGCGCTTACCATCCAGGCGAGCGTTGACCTCCTGCCACCTTGGGCGCGCCGAATGCACGGACTCTCTAATCCGACGCTTACCCTGCCGCTGGTGCGCGCCGGCACCCTCGGGATCGCGCGAACGCTGCGGTGGGCGTTCGCCTGATCGCGATCAGGCGCGGCCGCTGACCACGATCAGCGGATCGCTCTGGCGTCCATCTGCGAGCACCAACGCCTCCACCGACGAGAAGCCGGCGCGCTCGAGATACAGCCGGACCAGCGCCGCATGGCCGGTGATGTCCAATCTGTTCCAGACAGCCGCCGCCTTGGTCGGAAAGCAACGGTTGGAGAAGCTGACCGCGACCAAAGCACCGGCGCGCAGCACGCGCCTGACATCGCTGAACACGGTGACGGGTTGTTGAAGATACTGCACTCCGACGCAGCACAAGGCCGCGTCGCAGCTTGCATCGTCGAGCGGCAGGCTGGGCATGCGGTTAAGATTGCGCACAAACCAACGGTCAAGCCTCGGGTTGGCCGCCAGTTCTTCGGCGTTCATGCCGTGGCCGATGACCTCGCGGGTCGGAAGGTCGTCCGGCAGATGGCTGACCCAACTCGACATCATGTCGAGGATCGTGCCGTCGGCGGGGACTACGCTGGCGTAATAGGCGGTCAGCGCGGCGGTCGCGCCGGCGTCGATATGCGTGACGAGCCGCGGCGGGGCGTAGAACGCGCCGTCGTCTCCGGTGTCCTGCTTGGTGAAGGCGTTGGGCGGTAGTTCGGGGAGTGGCTTTTCCATTGTTTCCTCTAACGCACCGGGCCCAGCAGGCGTTGCCCCCTTGGTACTCCAGTCCGCCACGCCTAATCCCCGATCATGGATGCCATCGTCGTCTCCCGACTAACCAAGCGTTATTCCGCCACCCTGGCCGTGAACGACATCAGCTTCACCGTGCGGGCGGGCATGACCCTTGGGCTGCTCGGTGGCAACGGCGCGGGCAAGACAACCACTATCGCCATGCTGCTCGGTTTGCTGATCCCGTCATCCGGCTCCATCCGCATTCTCGGGCACGACATGGCGCGGGACCGGTTCGCGGCACTTGCGCGCATGAATTTCTCATCGCCCTACATCGCCCTCCCGAGCCGCCTTTCCGTCGTCGAGAATCTGCGTGTCTACGCCCATCTATATGACGTGCCGCGTATGGAGCACCGCATCCGCGAACTCGCCGATGAACTCGATCTGCATGCCCTGCTGGACCGTCCCGCCGGAGAGCTGTCGGCCGGCCAGAAAACTCGCGTGGCGCTCGCCAAGTCGCTCATCAACCGTCCCGACGTGCTGTTGCTGGACGAACCCACCGCCAGCCTTGATCCCGATACCGGAGACATGGTTCGAGGGTGGCTGGAGCGCTACCGCGCCGCCACCGGCTGCACCTTCCTGCTCGCCTCGCACAATATGGCGGAGGTGGAGCGCATGTGTTCCAACGTGCTCATGTTGAAAAGCGGGGTGATCGTTGACCGCGGCACCCCAGCCGAACTGCTGGACCGCTATCAGCGCGACGGGCTGGAGGAGGTCTTCCTCGACATCGCGCGCGGTCGGCAGGCTGAACCCGTGTCATGAGGACGCCCCCCGCCCTTCGCCGCATTTGGGGCATGGTGTATCGGCACCTCGCGCTTTTTCGTCGTTCCTGGCCCCGGATACTGGAACTGGCGTACTGGCCGACCTTCCAGATGCTGATCTGGGGCTTTACGGCCAGCTTCTTCGCCAACCGCGCAGGAACGGGCGGCGCCGTTGCGATTGGGGCCGCTACCTTCGGCATACTGCTCAGCGGCGTACTCCTGTGGGAGGTAGCGTTGCGGACCCAGATGGGCATGGCGGTGAGCTTTCTGGAGGAGATCTGGTCGCGCAACCTCGGCCATGTCTTCGTCAGCCCACTGCGTCCCTGGGAACTGGTGGCCGCGCTGATCGGCGTATCCATGATACGGATGCTGTGCGGCATGGCTCCGGCGGTGCTGCTGGCCTGGGTGCTCTATGCGTTTGACGTGTTCGCGCCGGGACCGGTCATCGTGCTGTTCGTGATCAACCTGATTGTCATGGGGTGGTCGGTCTCGCTTGGCGTGGTCAGCCTCATCCTGCGACATGGCGCGGGAGCCGAGGCGCTGGCATGGACCATTCTGTTCGGGCTGACACCGTTCTCGGCGGTATTCTACCCGGTGGCGGTGCTGCCGGTATACCTGCAGCCGATCGCATTGGCGTTGCCGTCCTCGCATGTGTTCGAGGGAATGCGCACCGCGATTGGCCAGGGGGACCATACCGAGGGCCTGATCGCCTGGGGTCAATTGGCATGGGCAGGAGGTTTGAATGTGGTATGGCTCGCCGCCGCCTGCCTGCTGTTCGTCCATGAATTCAGCGCGGCCCGCAAAAGCGGCGCACTGCTGAACATCGGAGAGTAACGGTATGGCCGAGACGCGTTTCTGGATGATCCGACACGCCCTCGTCGAGGAGAACGCCCGCGCCGTGCTGTACGGTGTCATGGATGTGCCGCTTTGCCCTGAAAGTCTGGTGTCGCAGCGGCCGGTATACGCGGCGCTGGCGAACGCCCTGCCGCGCGAGGCGGCCTGGGTGGTCTCACCGCTGTCGCGCACGCAGAAAACGGCGGAGGCGATCTTCGAGGCTGGCTACCCACGGCAGGACTGGATTGTTGAGCCAGGGCTGATGGAGCAGAACCTTGGTGCTCTCCAGGGCCTCGCCCACGTCGAACTACCCGGCCGCCTCGCGATGCCCGCGCACCCTTTCTGGCCGCTTGCCGGCAACGAACGGCCGCCTGGCGGGGAGAGTTTCGCCGAGGTCATCGCTCGGGTCGGGCCGACCATGGAGCGGCTGGCCCGGACCTACGAGGGCCAGGACGTGGTCGCGGTCAGCCATGGCGGCACCATCCGGGCGGCGGTGGCGCACTCGCTCGATGTGACCGCTGACAACGCGCTGCACCTGTCGGTGCAAAACATCTCGCTGACACGTCTGGAGCGTCTGGAGCGAGGCTGGCGCGTGATCTGCGTGAACACGGTTTTTGATTAGATTCCGTAACATACGACATGAAGCTTGCCCGGCAAGGGCTTGATCTGTCACATTGCCGGCTTCATATCGGCGTTCGACCGATCCGGTGCGGGAGACTTGGCCCATGATCCGCCTTGCCATTGCGGCGTTGTTGACGCTTGCATCGTTCTCCGTCTCGACCGTTGCGTCGGCGCAAACCGAGCAGCAGACACTGGTGGATCGCGCCACGCTCGCAGTACAGGACATGGTCGGTTCCACCACGCCCGACAGCGATGTGCGGAGCTTGTTGAAGCGCGCCAAGGGCGTCGTGGTATGCCCCCGCGTGTTCAAAGCGGGCTTTATCTTGGGCGGGCAGGGCGGTGGCTGTGTGCTGGTGGGCCGTGGGCCGCAATCATGGTCGGGTCCAGCCTTCTACGGCATGGGTTCCGGAAGCGTGGGCCTGCAGATCGGCATCCAGGACAGTCAGGTGATGATGATTATCCTGACGGAAAAGGGACTTCGCGCCCTGATGGACAGCCAGTTCAAAATCGGCGCCGACGCCTCCATCGCATTCGCGACCGTCGGCGCGGGCGTCGAGGGCTCCACCACGGCGGCGTTCAACGCTGATATCGTGTCGTTCTCCAACACGCGCGGCCTGTTTGCGGGCATATCGCTCGATGGCAGCTTGATCGGTGCGCGCAGCGACTGGAACCAGTCCTATTACGGCCAGCCCTTGGCCGCGCAGCAAATCGTTCTGCAGATGCAGGGCGCCAATCCCGGCGCTGACCCACTGCGCGAGATGCTGGGCAGGTTTGCTGGAGACCAGAATTATGCGCAGACGGCATCGCCCCAGACTCAGGGCGGGCAGGACGTGCCGATGCCGATGCCTGTGCCTGGTTCCCGCACATCCGTTCGCTCCGCGCCGTTGCCGCCCCGATAGTCTCTCGGCGTTTCCCCTTCGCGCGGATGGACGCGTCGCCGCAACAGACCTAGAAGGCGGAAATGGATGAGGCTTGCGGCATATTTGGCGCTGGGCTGAGTGGCGTTGGCTCCCTGAGTCGGAGTTTGCCCTTATGATATCGACCGGGACGCCCAGGGTGTCCGTCATAATACCAGCTTACAAGACCGCCGGGACCCTCGCGCGGGCGATCCAATCCGTATTGGACCAGACCGAGCAGGATTTCGAAATCCTCATCGTTGAGGATTGCTCCAGGGACGCCACCCTTGCGGTAGCACAGCAATTTGCCTCGTCCGACTCCCGGATCAGGCTGATCGCCTTGCCCGAGAATGGTGGGCAGGCACGCGCATTGAATCGAGGGACCTCGGAGGCGAGGGGCCGCTGGATCGCCACGTTGGATGCAGACGATCGCTACCAGCCCGAACGGCTTAGCGTATTGCTGGAGCACGGTGAGCGCGAAGACGTGCAGATGGTTGCCGACAACCAGAACCATCTTGACGAGCAAGCCGGTGTTCTCGTGCAGACGGCGTTCCCCGCGAGTACAAATTGCCGTGTTGTCACGCTGGCGGATTTTATCGCCAACTCCGATACCTCGGCGAATTTTAGCTTCGGTATCCTGAAACCCATCATCCTTGCCTCGTTCGTTCGCGACCATGCACTGACCTACCGGCCTGGTCTCAAGTTGGGGCAGGATTTCTATCACCTGATGCAGTTTTTTGCGGCGGGTGGACGAGGCTACCTCGTTGACCAGCCAATGTACGATTGGACATTGCCGTTTGGTCCCGTTTCGCGTGCCTGGACCACGACGGGCGACGGCGCGTGGCGGTATGATTACCGTAGCACGTTGGAAGCAAACGCGTATTTCCTGCAATTGATGGAAACATCCGGTCAGCTGGAACTGGCGGAGTTGCTCCGGCGGCGTAAGCGGGAATACTGGACGATGGTGCACTACATCGACGCGCAAAAGATCTTCGCGCAGACCGGCGACAGATTGGCGGCGGTGCGGATCATCGCGCGACATCCTGATACATGGCCGCTGCTCGCCAAGCGCATCACAGGAAGGTTACGTCGCGCCGTCGGTCTTTGATTTCGCTCGCCCGGCATGTTTCTTATCGTGAATCTAACATTTGGGGCTGTGACGCTTACGACATTGGGCGATCTTTTTTCGCTAATTAACGTTTCCGACTGGCGTGTTGGCAACACTACTTACCGTGGTTAAGTGAGATGGCTGGGAGTTTACGATGCCGCCTTCGTCCGTCGATGTTGTAATCCCGACTTACAACAGTGCCACGACGATCGAGAGTGCTATAGCAAGCATTCAAAATCAGACAGAGCGGGACATCAGGATCATTGTCGTCAATGACGGGTCCGTCGATGCGACCAAGGAGATCATCGAGCGGTTGGCGGCGGCGGATGACAGGATCGTACTGCTCGAGCAACCCAACAGCGGCATTGTCGATGCTCTGAATCTGGGGTTGACTGCAGTGACCGCCAGCTTCGTCGCTCGACACGACGCCGATGATCTCGCGATGCCCGATCGATTCGAGAAGCAGCTTAAATATTTTTCCGGAAATGCGGATTGTGTCGCCTTATCCGGGGCCGTACGACATATCGACGAGGCTGGGCGAGCGTTGACCGGGATCTACAGCTATCCTTCCCCGCAACTCGCCAACGTCGAACGCCTCCCCCAGCTTGAACCATATCTTTCACATCCGTTCCTGATGGTGCGGCGGTGTGCCATCGACAAGGTCGGCGGCTATCGCCAAGTGTTCCACGCCGAAGACACGGATCTGTACTGGCGTCTTCAGGAGGTGGGTCGGCTTCACAACCTATCTGAACTGCTCGGCGACTATCGCGTCCACTCACTGAGCGTCACTTCGTCGCTTGTGAATGGCCGGATCTCTGCCATCAATTCGCAGCTTTCCGGTCTTTCCGCCCGGCGCCGCCGCGCCGGACATCCTGATCTGAAATTTCTGAAATCGATGCTGCTCGAATACAAGGCTGCGGGCACACTCGAAGGCATGATCAAGATCGGCAGTCGTGATCTCGACGTTGAGGAGGCGAAGCGGTTGTCGGCGTCCGCTTGCGCTAAACTGCTCGAATTGGCCAGCCATCGATCTTACGAACTCGGAGTAGAGGATTGCACCGTGATCGGCGGCACGCTCCTTCCGGCCCTCTCGGCGATGTCGCCGGAAAGCCGCGACTACTGCCGTCGCATGTTGTCGGGAACCGCCGCACGGCTTGCTTCGACGGGCAATATGTCGGCCGCACGGCGACTTGTGCCCTTACGCCTCTATCCCGCAGTCGCAGCGAAGTGGGCGCTACGCACCGTTGTCCCATCTGGTTTTCGCCGAACGCTTCGTAGTGTGATCAGGCGCGACGGCTTCGTAAAATAGTGGCGGGCTACGCCAGCCGGGTGCTTGGGAGCACGATGCGGAAGGTGGTCGCGCCGGGATTTGCGGCCTCAAGGCCGATTTGGCCGCCCTGCGCCCGAATCAGTTCGCGGGCGATGGCAAGGGCGTAACCGGCGGCACCCATGCCGGGCATCGGGCGGAACGGTTCCGGCACAGGTGCGGCGCCGTTGTCGGTAATCAGGATTGCGAGATCGAGGTCGGCGCCGATCTTGATGGTCGCGGCTCCTCGGTCTCGTGCGTCACGAAATAAGGCCGCGAAAGCCTCAGCGAGTTGAGACGGGTAGATTTCGGCTATCCAGATATCGGCGCCCTCAACCAAAACCGTATCGTCGTCGATGAGGTCGCGCAGCCGCGCCCGGATACGCGGCGCCGACGGCTCGTCACGCGCCAGTTCGAGTGTCGCCTGGATCAACTCGATTGCACGGTCCACGGCCCGTGCCACGACATCGCTCGCGCGCCTGACTGTGGGTTCGGGCGACGCATGGAGGCGCTCGGCGGCCAGCAGGGCAGGGGAGAGGATGCCGCGTAGATCGTGGCTGATACGCCCGATCGCGTTGGCCATAGATACGATACGAGCCCTCTGATATTGGGCGGCAGCCTCCGTTTCACGGATGTCGGAGAGCATGGGCACCTTATAAAATGAGACACTATTTGTCAGCGTCACAAGAACTTAACCAGAAATCGTACTAGCTTCTTTGTCCGGTTCGCAAATAGCTTTGGCGTGAAGAAGTCGCCGGCAGCGCGGCGTGGCGCTTCGGAAAGCGTGGGATACGGCACGATCATACCGGCCATCGCGGACAATGGGATGCGGCGCGAGATGGCCAGCGTCCATGCCCCGATCATCTCGCCCGCGTGGGGCGCCACGATGCCGACGCCCAGGATGCGGCCCTTTTTGGTCACGACCAGCTTGGCCAAGCCCTCGGTTTCGCCCTCGGTGCGGGCACGGTCGTTTGCGGAATAGTTATGCCTCATGACAATCGGGTCATGGCCTGCTTCGCGGGCTTCGGCCTCGGTCATGCCGACCTGGGCCAGCTCGGGCGCGGTATAGGTCACGCGGGGCAGAGCGCCGTAATCCAGTTTCGCCGGCATCCGGAACAACGCCCGGCGGATCACTATACTCGCGTGATAACTGCCGACATGGGTGAGATAGCGCGGTCCCAGTCCCTCGGGATCTGCGATATCGCCGATCGCGAAAACCCGGCGTTGGCCGATGCAGCGCAATGACGTGTCGGTGGCGACGCCGCGCGGACCATACGCGATGCCCGCCGCGTCCAAATCGAGATCCTCGGTGTTCGGTCGCCGGCCGACCGCGATGAGCAGGTGGCTGCCCGCGATCCGTGAGCCGTCCTCCAACAGCAGGGCCGGCCCGCTCTCCACCGCCACTACCCGCGCGTTCTCGCGAAGGCTTACTCCCATCCCGACAAGTTGCGCCCTAAGCACGGCAGCCAGGTCCGGGTCCTCCCGCCCCGCAATGCTCGAACTCTCGACGATCGTCACGCGGCAACCGAGGCCGGCATGGGCCTGCGCCATTTCCAGCCCAATCGCGCCCCCACCCAGGATCAAGAGGTGCTCAGGCTGTTCCGCAACGTCGAACAGCGTTTCGTTCGTGAGATATGGAACCGCGTCGAGCCCTGGCAGGTCGGGCACCGCCGCTCGGCTGCCGGCAGCGATCACGATGCGGCGCGCGGTCACACGGCGCTGCCCATCCGGCAGCGAGACCTCCAGCGTGTCCGGCGCGATGAACCGTGCCCCGCCCCGCAGCACCGTGGCGCCAAGCCCCGCGAACCGCTCCTCGCTGTCCATCGGTGCGATAGCGTCGATCACGCTTCGCACTCGCTTTTGGACGGCCGCCCAGTCGATCCTGGGTTCCTCCACGAAAACCCCGAACCGCCTCGCGGCGCGGGCGTCCATCGCCGCATGGGAAGCCGCGAGCAGTGATTTGCTCGGGACGCAGCCGGTGTTGAGGCAGTCGCCCCCCATCCGGCCTCTCTCGATCAGCGCCACCCGCAGCCCAAGTTGGGCCGCCACGGCAGCCACCGACAACCCGGCGGCACCCGCCCCGATTACTGCGATATCGAACTCAGCCATTCGCGGCCTTCCAGCGCCGCCAGCCGATTGGCAATAGCGACAGCAATACCAGCCCAGCCAGTGGCAGGAGGACGCGCGGTGAAAGGATCACCGATAGGTCGGGCGTTCCGCCGCTTGCCACCACATCGCCGAGCCCGGCGCCGATGCTGGCGAATACCAGTGTCGCCGGTACGATGCCGATCAGCGTGGCAGCGGTGAATGGCGCTAGTTTCATGCCAACCAAGGCCGGTGCCAGGTTTAGCAGCCAGAACGGCAGCACCGGCAACAAGCGCAGCGCCAACAGGCCCGCAAAGCCGTCGCGCTCCAAGGTCGGTCTTACCCTGACCAGCAACGGAGCCGCGCGGCGGGCCAGCATCGGCGCCAGCGCGTGGCGCACGGCCAGGAATAGTGGCACTGCTCCGCAAATGGCGCCGGCTACGGCCAGCGCTGTGCCCTCGGCCGGCCCGAACAGAAATCCGCCCGCGATCGTCAACCACACGCTTCCCGGCACGGACGCCACGACCACCGCCGCGTAAGCCGCCACATAGGTTAATGCCGCCGCACCCGGCTCGTTCGCCATCAGAAGCCGCCATTCCGCCAGATGCGACGACAGCGTCGCCCACGAAAGTGCGTGATGCGCACCGGTGGCGTATCCAACCTCCAGGATGGCGGCAATTAGCGGCACCGGCCAAAAACGGAGTGAAACGGACATGCTGTAACATGTGCGGTAGTTGACGCCGGCGTCCACCCCACCTTATAAGCCGCCGCCTACACCGGAGCCTGATCAGAGGTTCCGCGTCCGTGTGCGTTTCATTTGGCGCGCGGCAATCGATCGGAGAGACTCACGTGAAGCGCACTTATCAACCGTCTAAGCTGGTCCGTAAGCGGCGCCACGGCTTCCGCACGCGCATGTCCACTGTTGGCGGTCGCAAGGTGCTGGCCAACCGGCGCGCGAAGGGCCGCAAGCGCCTTTCCGCCTGACCGGCACGCCGACGCAGGCGCCTGGCCCCACCCATATGGAGCCATCGCGCCTGAAACGCCGCTCGGAATTCCTGCGAGTTAGCGCCAAAGGCCGTAAAGTACCGGTCCATGGGCTGGTGTTGCAGGTGTTAGTGCGCGACGACAATGGGCCTGCCCGGTTGGGCTTCACGGTGACCAAGAAAGTCGGTAATGCCGTTGTTCGTAACCGCACCCGCAGGCGTCTGAAGGAAGCCGCCCGCCTGTTGCTGAAACAACGCATGGTCAGTGGGGTCGATCTCGTATTGGTTGGCCGGAACGCCACCAGAGGCCGCCACTTCGCCACACTGATAGACGACATCGATCGGGCTCTTACCAAGGCGGGTGTGACGTGACATTTCCGGTCGCGATTCTGGCCGGTGCCGTTCGTTGCTATCAGCTAGTCCTTCGGCCTGTGCTCGGCGCCAACTGCCGTTTCGAGCCAAGCTGTAGCCATTACGCGATCGAGGCGCTGCATACCCACGGCGCCCTGTCTGGCCTCACTTTGTCCACCCGACGCATTCTGCGCTGCAATCCCTGGCATCCCGGTGGCTACGACCCGGTGCCGCCCGCCCGCCCACCCACAACCCCTCATGGGCAAAGTCGGACCGCACATTGATGGACCAGAAACGTCTCTTTCTAGCCTTCGGCCTTTCGGCGCTGATCTTCCTCGGCTTCGAAACTCTCATGCCGAAGCCGCCACGCCCGGTTCCCACCGAGACGTCCGCGAGCGTCACCGTCCCGAACCAGACAGCCCCCCGCCCCTCCGATACGGTGGGCGCCGTGCCGCAGGACGCGGGAGCCGCTCCTGTGGGTCCGCCTGCCAACTCTCCACGTCTGAAAATCGAAGCACCTCGCGTCAACGGCAGCATCTCGCTTCTCGGCGGACGCATCGACGACGTCGTCCTACGCGACTACCGCGAGACCATCCAGCCCGACTCCCCGCATGTTCGGCTGCTGGAGGCCCGCTCGGACCCGCAACCCACTTACGCACAGTTCGGCTGGACCGCGCCCGAAGGCACCCGCGTCCCCGACCCGAATACCACCCTCTGGACCGCCACTCCCGACACCCTTTCCCCCGGCAAACCCGTCACTCTTTCCTGGGACAACGGCGCCGGCCTCGTGTTCGAGCAGATCGTCTCGATCGACGAAAACTATATGTTCACGGTCCGCCAGCAGGTCCGCAACACCGGTGGGACCTCTGCGCAGGTAACTCCGTGGTCGCGTATCCGGCGCGACTACACGCCCGAAGTGGCTGGCTACTACATCCTGCACGAGGGCCTGCTGGGTGTGCTCGACGGCCGCCTCAAAGAAGTAAAGTATGCGGAGGCTAAGTCCGAGGGTGCCAAGAACAACGGCGTCGCCCTGACGTCCACCGGCGAGAACGACTGGGCCGGAATCACGGACAAGTATTGGCTCGCGGCCTTGATCCCCGATCCCGCCATCCGCGAGGTCGCCACCTTCCGCGACACGGTCAACCAGGAAGCCGGCAAGCGTGTCGATGGTACTCAGGTCGATTTCGTCGCTGCCGAGCCCGTAACGGTAGCTCCGGGTGCCACGACCTCTATGTCCACGCGTCTGTTCGCGGGCGCCAAGGAAGTGCATCTGCTCGATCGCTACCAATCAGAGTTCAAGATACCCAACTTCGATAAGGCGGTCGATTTCGGCTGGTTCTACTTCCTCACCAAGCCGTTTTTCCTCGCCATCGATTTCTTTAACGGCCTGCTCGGCAACTTCGGCCTCGCGATCCTCGTGTTCACGCTGTGCGTGAAGGTCGCATTCTTCCCGCTGGCCAACAAATCCTACCGCTCCATGAGCAAGATGAAGCTGCTCGGCCCGAAGATGAAGGCGTTGCGGGAGCGCCTCAAGGACGATCCTCAGAAGCTGCAGGCCGAGACCATGCAGCTTTACAAGTCCGAGAAGGTCAATCCGGCCAGTGGCTGCCTGCCCATGCTGATTCAGATACCGGTGTTCTTCTCGCTCTATAAGGTCATCTTCGTCACTATCGAGATGCGCCAGGCTCCGTTCTTCGGCTGGATTCACGACCTGTCGGCGGTCGATCCTACCAATGTCTTCAACCTGTTCGGCCTGCTTCCGTTCGACCCAACCGCCATTTCGCCCCTCCTACATCTGGGCCTCTGGCCGCTCATCATGGGCGTCACGATGTTCGTGCAGCAGAAGCTGAACCCGCCGCCGCCGGATCCGGTGCAAGCCAAGCTGTTCCAGTTCATGCCCATCATCTTCACCTTCATGCTGGCCCGGTTCCCGGCTGGATTGGTGATCTACTGGAGTTGGAACAACACCCTGACCATCATCCAGCAATGGTTCATCATGCGTCAGACAAAGCTCACCAAGCCCGCCATGGCGCGCGGCTGAGGCAGCCTCCCCGATGGCAACTCCCGAAGAACAGGCTGAACAGGCGGCTGCACTCGAACGTGGCCGCCTGTTGTTTGCCTCAGAATGCCGTTTCTTCTTCGCCGCCCAGCAGCTTCAAGGGTTGCCGGACGTGGCTGGCCCGGAGATCGCGTTCGCCGGCCGGTCCAATGTTGGTAAATCGTCCCTTATCAACGCCCTGGTCGGCCACAAGGCCCTGGCCCGCGCCTCCAGCCAGCCCGGCCGCACCAAGCAGTTGAACTTCTTCGACCTCGGTGGCCGCCTCACGCTGGTGGATATGCCCGGCTACGGCTTCGCCCAGGCTGCGAAATCAGTGAAGGAAGACTGGCAAGGCCTCATGTTCGCGTTCCTGCGCGGTCGCCCCACACTGCGCCGAGTCGTCCTGCTGTTCGACGCGCGCGTCGAGGTCAAGACCAACGACAACGAGGCGATGGACCTGCTCGACCGCGCCGCCGTAACTTACCAACTGGTGCTGACCAAGACCGACGCCGTCAAGCCCAGCGTCCTCGCCCGCAAGGAAGCGGAAATTGGGGCGCTGGCCCGCAAGCATCCCGCCGCCTATCCCTTTGTGCTGACCACCAGCAGCGAGACCGCGGATGGCGTTCCGGCATTGCGCGCATCCCTCGCGGAGTTGGCGGATTAGAGACTGTAGAAAAGACCTGTTTCAAAGAACAATCTAATACGTTCTTGTTGTGAACCGGCGTGGAAGTGCCGGGAAGACGAAATGAAGATAGGTTCGGGGGGCGCAGTTGTCGCGGGTTTTGACGTGCTTGGCCGTCACCGGCAGTGTCGGCCTCTCGCCTGATTGGTATTTGGATGCCGGAGCTGCCAACAGGCTCTTTTTCGATCCGGTCGTTGCTTGAATGAAGATGCGTTCAAAAGAATGGTGACGCTGTATCGCTGGCGTGACTGCTTAGACGGAAAGCCGGATCGGCACTTCGCCTATCGCACTGTGCCGATCGGATTTTCGGCGGATAGGCATGCATCGGCAGCACCGCCGCGACCGTCGACATGTTTGTGGGCGAGGATTGGTTGCCTACTCGTCGAGCCTGACTTTCCTACGCCAGCCATCGTCATCACATCGCGTCGACGATAGCGGAGCCTGGATCGCCGATGCAGACATCGTTTAACAGTTCGCCATAACCGGTGACGAGTCTGCGACCGATTGCGCGAAGTATAATAATCGGAATCGGAACCGGAACCCCAAACCTTCCGTTAAACAAGAACTTATCATTGTCAGGAGCCAAACTGTGAGCATCTTCGGTTCGATCATGACTAAGATTTTTCATCATCCAAGTGCGGCACCCGCCGACGCATCGCTTGCGGCAATGCCCGCCACAAGCACCGAAACCGCCGATGCAGCTGCCGGCCAAGCGCCCTCCCAGCCGGTGGATGTTGGTGCGGTCCTCACCCAGATGGCTTCAACGAAGGGCGGTGGTGGCAATTACAAGAGTTCCATCGTGGATCTGCTGAAGCTTCTCGACCTCGACTCCAGCCTTGACGCCCGCAAGCAGCTTGCCCAAGAAATGGATGTCCACGCTGGCGCGGACGGCACCGCTGAGGAGAATATAGCGCTCCACAAGGCCGTCATGCAGAAATTGGCGGAGAATGGCGGCGTGGTGCCGGACAGCATGAGAGGCTGAATATCTAATGGGCGAAGACCGCGCGTGGCCGTCCCACCTGACGCCGCCGCGATCTTCGCCCAACTGACCGGGACCTACCCGGTTACGTCGGTCGGCTCGTCAACTATCTCCGCCATCACAGCATCAGCGCCCATGATATCGGAACCGGCGGTGTCGCCGGCATTCTGGGCGGGACACTGAATTGCCCTTGGGTTGGCCACCAATGGAGCAAAGCACACAAGACTGTTGCATCCATAACCGTCGCCGATGGCCGAACCGATCGCCCAGACGATCCTGGCCTTTCACGGCATTGAGCCGCGGCGGAATTCCGTCGATTCCGGTATTCTAAAGAACTACGTCTGGAACGGGATTATGGGAATGCTCGCGTTCACCGTTCCCAACGGCAACGCGGACGCTGCGAGCCATGCCCCGAACGAGAATATGACCCTTGACTGCTTTCATAGCGGCATCCGTACCGGAGTGGCGCTGCTGCAAATGCCTGGACGCAACCCGGCGGCTTGACCTTGGCCGCCCCCCGCCGCCACAAACCACTATGCGCGCGAGGGGCACAGCATGAGCGACATCATCGAGCAACCAAAGGTCTCGGCCGACGAGCAGGCTGGCATACTTGCCTACGCCTTGCCGTTCCTGCGTCGCTATGCGGGCGCCACGGTGGTGGTGAAGTATGGCGGCCACGCCATGGAGGAGGGCCACCTCGCCGAAGGTTTCGGTCGTGACATCGCCATCCTGAAACAGATTGGTATCAACCCCGTCGTGGTGCATGGGGGCGGCCCGCAGATCAACTCCATGCTGAAACGACTGGCCATCCAGTCTACCTTCGTGGACGGGCTGCGCGTCACCGATCATTCGATGGTCGAGGTGGTCGAGATGGTCCTTGCCGGAACCGTCAACAAGCACGTCGCGGGCCTTATCAACCGGGCTGGGGCGCTCGCGGTCGGCATCTGCGGTAAGGATGGCAACCTCATCCAGGCCCGCAAGCTGCGCCGCACCAAGATCGACCCTGGCAGCCGCATCGAGGAGGTGATTGACCTCGGCTTCGTAGGCGAACCGGAGAAAATCGACGTCCGCGTGATACACGCCTTGACCGGCGCCGGCCTCATTCCCGTCATCGCCCCGGTCGGCGTCGGCAGCGACGGGCAGACCTACAACATCAACGCGGATACCGTTGCGGGTGCCATCGCAGGCGCGCTTGGCGCCACGCGGCTACTGATGCTGACCGACGTGGCCGGCGTTCTGGATCGAAATCGCAAGCTGATCCAGGAACTGAGCTTGGCTGAAGCTCAGTCCGCCATCGATGATGGCATGATCACCGGCGGGATGATCCCCAAAGTCGAATGCTGTATGGATGCGGTGAAGGGCGGCGTAAAATCCGCCGTCATATTGGACGGCCGACATCCCCACGCCTGCCTGCTGGAATTGTTCACCGAGGGATTTGGAACCCTCATCAAGCCATAAAAGGCACCCGACGCTTCCCTCTCCCTTTTAAGGAGAGGGCAATCGCACAGAACTTGACGCGCCTAGAAAATTACCATCCTGCGCGGGCTTTGGCCCGCGCAGGATGGTATCAAAATACGTAGCTTAGATGCGATCGCCCTGCCCACGAGGGGAGGGAGAATTGGGTGGACAATTCGGGCGAAACGCTACGCCTCGACCCGCACGCCTTTCCAGAACGCCATCCGTCCCTGGATTTCAGCCGCTGCGGATTTCGGCTCCTTGTAAAACCAAACGGCGTCCGCGTTGGTTTTTCCGTCCACTTTCAGCGAATGATAGTTCGCCAGGCCCTTCCATCCGCACATGCTCGTGGTCGCGCTGTCTGTGAGATACTCCGCTTTCACAGCGGCGGCGGGGAAATAGGCGTTGCCTTCCACCGTCACGATGTCGTCGCTCTCGGCGATGACCTTGCCGTTCCAAACTGCCTTCATGTTCGTATTCCTTGTTGCCACCCCTATGTAAGTCGCGTTTGGAGTGACAACAGAGATGGCGACAACGATGATAACCGGCGCATCGGCCGGGATAGGCATGGAACTCGCTCGCCTGTTTGCGGCGCGAGGCGACGACCTCATCCTCGTCGCCCGTCGCGCCGACCGGCTTGAGACCCTTGCCGCCGAGCTTGGACCGCGTGCACGCGTCATCGTCGCCGACTTGGCCGATCCAGCCACGCCGGAGCGTTTGTTCGCGCAAACCGGCGCAATCGATATCCTGGTTAACAATGCGGGCTTCGGCGCAGCCGGCCGGGTGGCGGAAATCAGCGTCGGGCGGCAACTAGAGATTGTGCAGGTGAATATAACGGCGCTTACCGCGCTCACCTGCCTTTACTTACCGGGGATGATCGAGCGCAAAAAAGGCCGAATCCTCAACGTGGCGTCAACCGCGGCCTTCCAGCCTGGCCCCGGCCTCAATGTCTACTGTGCAACGAAAGCGTATGTGCTTTCGTTCTCCGAAGGCCTCTACGCGGAAACCCGTGGCACCGGTGTTACGGTAACCTGCCTTTGCCCGGGCGCCACCTCGACCGAGTTCGCCGAAGTTGCCAATTTTCGCAATGCGATCATTTTTCGCAATGCAATGTCCGCCGCCGAGGTCGCACGCCAAGGTTATGCGGCGACGTTGGCGGGCAAACGTCTGGTCATCACCGGCTTGGAAAACAAGGCGCGGGCCGTCGGCGTGCGCTTTGTGCCACGCGGATTGGTGGTGGATCTGGCGCGACGGCTCCTGCTCGGCTGAGAATCACACGGTATCAAGCAACGCTGCTGCCGCACGTAGGTCGGCTACGAACGCCACATACTCGCGCGCCTTTGCCTCCTCGTCAGGCAACCGCAGCAAATAGGACGGATGCACCGTCACAAACCCCGTGGAACCATTGAGTGGGATGGGTTTTGACCGCTCGCGCGAAATCGTCACAGCGCGTCCCAGCACGGCGCGAGCGGCGGTTGCGCCCAACATCAGCGTGATCTTCGGAGCCAGTTCGGCGCGTTCGATCTCCAGCCAGAACTTGCATGCCATGATCTCAGCCGTGTCCGGCTTGGCATGGATGCGCCGCTTACCCCGCGGTTCGAATTTGAAATGCTTGACGGCATTCGTCATGTAGACCTGGGTGCGGTCGATACCCGCCTCAGCCATCGCGCGATCGAGCAACTGCCCGGCCGGTCCCACGAACGGCCGTCCCGCAAGGTCTTCCTTGTCTCCCGGCTGCTCGCCGATCATCATGATCTGCGCGTCGGGCGGACCCTCGCCGAACACCGTCTGTGTCGCGGGCTCCCATAAATGGCAACGGCGGCATTCCGCCACCTCGACAGCGGCACGTGCCAAGCCTGAGCTTGGCAATTCTGTCACAGTTTGCGCGAACCGGTTGGTCGGCTTGGGGGCTGAGATCACGGGCGTGTTCACCATTGCGTCTACTCGGGCCTGCGCTGTGCGGATCAAGTCGGGAATCGCCGCAGCCTCAGGAAGGTTCCTCCAGTATTTTCGCGGCATCTCGGATGTCATCGCCGAAATCTTCAGGCGCGCCGGATTGAAGATGCTGCTGAAATAGGTGCGCCAGTATTCCGCGAGTTTGTCGTCATCCGGCACGTCTGCGGGGCTCGCACCTGGCCCGAAGCTGGTCTCGACGCCGTTCCAATGCGCACTGCGATAGGGCGTCAATATCGACCAGGTCATCGTCGCGAATCGACGCACGAAAAACGCGGCGTTGGCTTCCACGATAAAATGCGACGGCTCGAACCACGCCACGTACCGCGTGACGCCTTGCTCCACCACCTCGCGAAATCGCACGAAGGCCCGCATCTTGTGCGTGTCCCGTCGAACGGCCTGGGCGAAGCGGTTGGCGCGATTCACCTCGGGGTCGGTCACCTGCTCCAACAGATGCTTGTCGCCCGCATGGGCCCGCCAGATCAGCCGGTAGAGCAGCGCAAACCGCTCCGGCTCACGCGCCTGAATTACCGTTTCCGCCAAGCTGACAAGTGCGCGCGAGACGGTGAACACCCCACTCGGCTTGGGCATCGGCATGTCCTCTGCCTGTTCCGCAAACAGGTCGCTCGGAGCCCGCACGGACCAGACGACTTCGTCAGGCGGCACATTGGACAATGCCAACGTGCGTGCCGCGTCGCGCCATCCGCCCCAATCCACCTCATGCGCCAACACGACGCTTCTCACAGTAACAACTCTCCCTGTTTCGCGGCGGGCTTTCCCAACGAGAGACTATCCAAGCCCCGCGCCCGATGATCGACCGTCACCACCCACGGCATCACCTTCGCCAGCGGCAGTCGTAACCGTGCGAGATCGTCCAACCGAAGCCCGCGGAAGCGCCGGGCGCGAATGAGCCGATCGACCGACTTCACGCCCATGCCCGGGACCCGCAACAATTCCTCCCGGCTCGCCTTGTTCACATCGAGTGGGAAACGCTCGCGATGTTCCAGCGCCCAGGCCAACTTCGGATCGATCGCCAGCGGCATGTTGCCCGCCGCGTCCGTGGACAACTCGTCGGCCGCAAACCCGTAGAACCGCAGCAGCCAGTCCGCCTGATACAGCCGATGCTCCCGCACCAGCGGTGCGGGGCGCGGTGGCAGCACGGCGCTTGCGTCCGGGATCGGGCTGAACGCCGAGTAATACACCCGCTTCAGCCCGTATGAGCCATAAAGGTTGGTGCTCATGTCGAGGATATCGCGGTCGCTGCTCGCATCCGCTCCCACGATGACCTGAGTGCTCTGCCCGGCTGGCGAGAACCGCGGCGCCTTGCGCCCAGTATGCGACTTCTCACGCCCCGCATCGATCCGCAGCCGCATCTGGCCCATGGATCGCCGGATGCCGGCGAAATCCTTCTCCGGTGCCAACTCCGTCAGCCCAGCGCGGCTTGGCAGCTCGACATTGATGCTCAGACGATCCGCGTATTTCCCGGCCTCGGCCAATAACTCGGGATCGGCATCGGGAATTGTCTTGAGGTGGATATACCCGCGAAATCCGTGCTCCTCACGCAAGCTCCGCGCCACCGAAATCACCTGCTCCATCGTATAATCCGGCGTGCGGATGATCCCCGAACTCAGGAACAGCCCCTCGATGCAGTTACGCCGATAGAAGCCCATCGTCAGCGTCACCACCTCGTCGACCGTGAAATGCGCCCGCTGCACATTAGAGGAGCGGCGGTTCACGCAATAAAGGCAGTCATAGATGCAGGCGTTGGTCAGCAGGATCTTCAGCAACGAGATGCACCGGCCATCGGGCGCGTAGGCATGACATATGCCGATGCCCTCGGTGGAGCCTATTCCGTTGTCTTGGCCAAGCGAATTGCGCTTGTCGGTCCCGGAGGACGCGCAGGATGCATCGTACTTCGCGGCATCGGCCAGGATTTCGAGTTTTTTGAGCAGTTCCATCTAGTTGCGTGACTCGGATAAAACACTTGTCTCGATACCGTGCGGATCGAGGCGAACGATTTTGTCGCTGATTATTCTCGTGATCACGTTTCCCGCGTCATCCCACAGAGTAGGCAGCGCGCGCGCGCGGCCGCTGGGAGCTTGGACGGCGGCTCGACTTTCGCGATCGAATGGGCTGAGGGCGCCGTGGCTATCACGCCGGTACCCTCCAACTTGCAGCGCGTCCCCTCTGCATACGCCATCGCTCATGCGACAAACTCCTTTGGCGGTCATGTGCGATGAGGTCGTGACGCTCATGATATTTACGAACCTTCCTGATTTGTTCTAAGCGGTTCCGCCTGTTTTACAACCGCATCCCCATGGGTTGTGATCGCGCCGCCGCCGCGTAAGCTATGTCGTCTCGTCACGCCAAGGAGCCCTGCCAATGCCGCCATCCCCTGCCTCGTGGGTC
Organism: Rhodospirillales bacterium; assembly: GCA_025350425.1. Lineage (GTDB taxonomy): Bacteria > Pseudomonadota > Alphaproteobacteria > Acetobacterales > Acetobacteraceae > JANXTF01. The sequence goes on along the minus strand of JANXXW010000181.1, from coordinate 6,891 downwards.
GATATCGGGGCCGCGACCTCGCCCTCGTTCTCCAAGGACGGCACGCGCGTGTTCCACCTGCGCGGCGCCGGCCTGCCCCAGGTCTGGGTAATGGACCGCGACGGCACAAACGCCCATGCCCTGAGCGCCCACGATGAAAAAGTCGCCTTCCTCCGCCGCTCCCCAACCGATGACCGGCTGATCTGGGGCATCGACGCCGGGGGCGACGAGCGGCAGCAGTTCTGGCTGCTCGACGGCACGCCTCCACCGCGCGCGCTGACCGATGCCCCTGCCGCCATGCATGATTTCGGCGCCTGGTCCCCCGACGGCACCCGCGTCGCCTATGCCGCCAACGACCGCGATGAGAGCCAATTCGATGTGCTGGTCATGAACCTCTCCACAGGAGAGACCACCCGCGTGTTGCAGGCCGGCGGGCAACGGGCCGTGGGGAGTTGGAACCCTAAATCCGACCTAATCACCGTCGTCGAGGATCACAGCACCAGCGATCAACGCCTCTGGATCGTCGATCTCACCACGAATACGGCCTTGGAACTCCAGCGCCCCGGCCCGACCCGCTATGCCTCGATTCGCTGGACCTCGGACGGCGCGGCGCTCATGGGCCTTACCGATCATGGCGGAGCGGACTTCATGCGCCTCTGCCGCATAGATTCCGAAACCGGTGAGGCCACCCCGGTGTTCGCACCCGCTTATCGCGACGTGGAGGCATGGTCGCTCTCGCCCGACGGCACGCTTCTGGCCACCATTGAGAACGACCGGGGCTATAGCGTGCTCCGTGTTGGCGTCACTGGCACCGAACGCGAGCTCGTCGCTGGCCTGCTGCACGGCGTCGCCGCCGACCTCGCTTGGTCGCCGGACAGCGGCACGCTCGCTTTCAGCGCTCAATCTCCCACTACGCCTCCTGGCTTATGGATCTGGTCCACCACCACCCACGCCGCCGAGCTATTGTTCCAACCCACCCCGCCGGACGATCTGATCGATTTCACCCTGGTCGAATGGAAAGGCCATGACGGCACAACCATCCCCGGCTGGTTTGCCCGCCCGACCACGCCGGCCCCTACCGCTGGTATTCCAGCCGTAGTTTGGGTCCATGGCGGCCCGGCCAGTCAGACACGCCCTAATTATCGTGCCGACATGCAGCTCCTGCTGTCGCACGGCTATGCGGTGCTGATGCCCAACATTCGCGGCAGCACCGGCTACGGCCGTATCGCCATGGAGAGCGACGACGTCGAGAAGCGTCCGGACTGCCTCGAGGACCTCGCCGCCGGCCACGCCTGGCTCGTGGCCCAACCCGGCATCGACCCCGCCCGGATCGGCATCATGGGCCAGTCCTACGGTGGCTGGGTGGTGCTCGCCGCCATCACGCTGCAACCGGAGCTATGGCGCGCCGCCATCGACTATTACGGCATCGCCGACTTCGTCACCCTTTTGGAACATACCGGCCCTTGGCGCCGCGACCATCGCGCTCGGGAGTATGGCTTCCCCGGTACCGACGACGCTCTATTCCAGAAGATCTCCCCCATTCACCACGTCGATCGCGTCACCGCGCCCCTGCTCGTGTTGCACGGGGATCGCGATCCCCGGGTGCCGATGGAGGAGAGCGACCAGTTTTCCCGTGCACTCGAACAGCGCCAGAAGAAGGTGCGCTACGAGAAGTTCACCTATGCCGGCCACGGCTTCATTCGCCCCGACCACCGCCGCCGCGTTTACGCTGCCCTGGTCGAGCATTTTGGGAAATACCTATGATGACGACGGCCTCCCGCAGCCACCGTGCCCTCATCATGGGCCGCAACGGCGCCATCGGCGCTAACCACCCGCTTGCGACCCAGGCGGGCCTCGACGTGCTCCGTGCCGGCGGCAATGCGTTCGACGCGGCGGTCGCGACCTCGCTCGCGTTGGGCGTGGTGGAGCCGATGATGTCCGGCCTCGGCGGCGACGGGTTCTACCACGTCCATGTCGCTGCCACCGGCGCGGCCTTGGTCTACAACGGCACTGGACCGGCGCCCAAGGCCGCCACCCCCGAAGCCTTTGTTGACGGCATCGAGGTCCACGGCCCGCGTAGCGTCTCGGTGCCTGCGTCGCTTGCTGGCCTTGCCGCCATGCACGCGGCGCACGGAAGCCTGCCTTGGGCCGGCCTCGCCGCCGCTGCCATCGCCTACGCCCGCGACGGCTTTGCCGCGACCCACGGCTACCGCCATTTCGCCGCGGACAACCGTCCCCAGCTCGAAGCCGACCCACGCAGCCGCGCCACGTTCCTGCCCGACGGCGTGCCCGCGCTCGGCGCCATCATCACCCAACCCGCCTTGGCCGCCACGCTAGAGGAGGTGGCGCAGGGCGGCGCCGAAACCTTCTACCGCGGCCCACTCGCGGCCCGGATCGCGCGCGGCCTGTCCGAAACCGGCACGCTCATCACCGCTGATGACCTCGCGGCGGTTCGTACAGAGATCGTGGCACCCATCTCTGTCGCCTATCGCGGCTACGAGGTCCGGCAAGTACCACCCAACTCGATCGGCTTTGTATTCCTGCAAATGCTCCGCATCGTCGAGCGTTTCGACATCGCCGCCCTGGCGCCCGACGCCCGTACCCACGTGCTCGTCGAGGCCAAGAAACGCGCCTTCCTCTCCTACGAGCGATACGGCTCCGATCCAGGCTTCCAGAACGTGCCCGTGGCCGAACTTCTGTCCGACGCCACGATCGACGCGCACGCGGCGGCCATTGACCTGGACCACGCCGCCGACCTGCCCCTCACATCCGAAGCCTCCGGCGACACCACCTATTTCTGTGTCATAGATCGCGACGGAAACGCGGTCTCAGCCATCCAGAGTATCAACTCCGCCTTCGGTTCCGGCGTCACGGCGGGCGACACTGGGATCCTGCTCAACAACCGCATGGCCTACTGGCATCTGGCCGAGGGCCACGCCAACCGTCTCGCGCCTGGCAAGCGCGTGCGCCACACCATGAACGCTCCCATGGTGTTCAAGGACGGCAAGCTTTGGGCTGTGCTGGGCACGCCTGGCGGCGACAACCAGATCCAGGTTAACCTTCAGGTCCTCACCGACATGATCGACCTCGGCCACGACCCACAAGCCGCTATCGAGCAACCTCGCTGGACCCACAGCCAGGTCGGTCAGGCCGCCAACTGGCCGCACGAGGGCGATGGCCGCTTGACCGTCGAGCCTGATTTCGGTCCGGACACGCTGGCCGGCCTGGAGCGTCGCGGCCATGTCCTGAACCGCGTGGGGCATCTGGAAGCCGCTTGCTCCATGCAGGCGATACGTCTGTTGGACAACGGCGTGAGGATGGCTGGGTCCGATCCCCGCAGGGATGGCTGGGCAGGCGCCTACTAGCCGCCATTGCCTAAGCCGGCGCCAAGTGTATAAGCCGCTGCTTCCCTGCCGGGGGATACGGCTTCCCTCGGCTATGCCCGCACGCGATTGTCGCGTGGGTCCGACCAGACCCGGGGCTGATGCAACCGAAGGGAGCCCACATGCCGCTATACGAATGCGTGCTGATCGCGCGCAACGATGTCACCCAACAGCAGGTCGAGGCTATCGCCGATACCATCGCTACTCAGTTTGAGGGCGACGGTGAGGGAAGCACGATCGACAAGCGTGAATACTGGGGCCTTCGCAGCCTTTCCTACCGGATCAAGAAGAACCGGAAGGGTCACTACATGCTGCTCGGCCTGAACGCCAAGGCCGCATCGCTCAACGAGATGGAGCGGCAGCTGCGCCTCAACGAAGACATTCTTCGCTTCATGACGATCCGCGTCGATGAGATCGAGGAAGCCCCGAGCGCCATCCTCAGCCGCAAGTCTGACGATCGGGAGCGTGGCTTCCGTGGACCAAAGCCCGCCGGACGCTTCGAGAGCGGCCGCAAGCGCGGCTTTGACGACCGTGAGGAATTCCGCGCCCGCGACGAGGTGCCGCGTGATGACTTCCGCGGTGGTCGCGATAATGGAGATGACGCATGAGCGATTCTGAAAACAGCGGCCCGCGCGGAGAGCGCCGTAGCCGTGACGGCGAGGGTACCGGTGGTGCCGCAGCCGCCGCTAGCGCGCGCCGGCCGTTTTATCGCCGCCGCAAGTCGTGCCCGTTCTCGGGTCCGAGCGCGCCGAAGATCGATTACAAGGATGTCCGGCTGCTGTCCCGCTTCCTTAGCGAGCGTGGCAAGATCGTGCCGAGCCGGATCACGGCCGTTTCGGCAAAGAAGCAGCGCGAACTGGCCAACGCCATCAAGCGCGCCCGCTTCCTCGCCCTTCTCCCCTATATCCTGACCTGAAGGGGGCATTGATATGGCCGTCGTTGAACTGATTCTACTGCAGCGGGTCGAAAAGCTCGGGCAGATGGGCGAATTGGTGAAGGTAAAGCCGGGCTATGCCCGCAACTTCCTTCTGCCGCAAAAGAAGGCGATCCGCGCGAGCAAGACGAATATCGCGAAGTTCGATGAGCAGCGCGTCCAGCTGGTCGCGTTGAACATAAAGCGTCGCGAGGAAGCCGAGCGTCTGGCCGAACGGATGTACGGCATGTCCGTAACGATCATCCGCCAGGCCGGTGATAGTGGCGCGCTGTATGGCTCCGTCACTCCGCGCGATATCTCGGATGCAAGCACGGTGGGCGGACTGACCATCAATCGGACCCAGGTCATCCTGAACCATCCGATCAAGACGCTGGGCCTTAATCCTGTGCGCGTGGTGCTGCATCCTGAAGTGACGTTGAACATGATCGTCAACGTCGCCCGCAGCGTCGAGGAAGCCGAACGTCAGGCTCGTGGCGAGCGTGTCGGCGCCCAAGACGACGATGACGACGATGCGGAAGCCGAAGCAATGTTCGATCCCGAGGGCGTTCCCGAACCTGAAGCTTAACGCCTTTTCCAGACACTGACCGACGCCACCATCGCAATAACTCGCGGTGGTGGCGTTCGTATGTCAGCGCGCGGGAGCGTAGGTCAGTACAACGAACGTGTCCGGTGTGAATGTGTTGGCGTAGAACGGCGACACTGACGTCTGGATACGTTTGGACGCATCGGCGGCACCTTCCGCGACCGCCGTATAGATCTTTCGTGTTTTCGGGTCATATCCGAACGAACGCGCGCCAGGGCGTGTGCCGACAGCCTCGACCATTTTGTAGTGATCGGCATCGATCTGCTCGAACACCACCATGTTGGCGTCGACGCCGTTCATGGTGATTACCCGCTTCGCCGCTCCATCGAATACCACTCCGTCGTTGCCGCGTCCGATCTCGCCGGTGAAGACGGTCTTTCCGCTTGCAGCGTCCACCACGGCGAGCACCGGTGCGACCGCATTGGCCTTGCCTCGGCAGCCTACAAAAACACGGTTATTGGCGGTATCCATGTCTACCGAATTCGCTTGCTCGCATCCTTCGATTTTCCGCTCCGCCGTGACCTTCATGGCAATCGGGTCGATGGTGAACATCGTGTTGCGATCACGGGCGACGAGGTAGACTGTCCCCTTGCCGTCGGCTACGCCGCCTTCCAGCTTGGTGGAAGGGAGCTTGATCTTGCCCAAGACCTTGAGTGAAGGCACTTCCAGGATCACGACTTCCGACCCGTCTCCCGCGGCCGCAAGATTCACCATCAGGCGCTTGCTGAACGCGTCGTAGTGGCTGGTATCGACTTCCTCGCCGAGCTTGATCGGTGTCGAGATCGTAAGGTTGGAGAGCTTGAACGGCGTCAGCGTGCCGTTGTCGTTGTTCGAAACGCCAAGGTCGAATTCCGGCATCAGCGTGGCGGCGTTGGACCCTTCGCTTTTGTCGATCGTCCCCACCATCTTGCCGGTGTTCATGTCGAATACCTGCAAGCCCTCCTTGCGATGACCCACGAACACGCGGCCGGTGGGAGCATCAGAGGTGACGTAATCCCAGGCGCCGCCCTTGCTTGGAACGTTCAGGACCGACTGCAAATGGTACCCGTCATAGGCGAGCGCGGCTGGGGCGGCGGCCAGCACTCCGGGCAGTATCAGTACTGCAAGGGCCATTCCGGTCCGGTTTAGCATGGTCGTTCCCCATTTTTGTTATTTGAGCGAGGGAGCATACTCAGGCGACATAGACGGCGCCAGCCTCGCCACGGTCGGGCCGGCGCTCCGCACCCGATACAACGCCGCAAAATCTCCGCCACGGAGCAATACAAGCTGGGGATCGCTGAAATTGGGCATGGCACCCGAATGCAGCAACAACAACTCGTCGTAGCAGCACGTCCAATTTGTCCCGAGCGGAAACCTGACAGTGTCCTCGTGCGTCGGCGCGCGGCTGGTGAGTTGTCGGACGTTAGGGATGTTGCGTGTGCGGGCGGCGTAGTCCTGGAACGGTGGCAACAGGCGGATCGGCTGTTGGGAGGCTTCGGAGAACAAAAACGGCCAGAACGCGCGCCGCTCGATCAGCAGCAGGGCCGCCACGTGCAGGTCGATGCGGGTGCCGTCCGAAAGGGACTGGCCCCACGCGGTTTGCCAATAATCCGGGGCGTCGTTCTCGGCGACGGTTGCCAGCAGCACGCGGTCGCCGGGTTGGACGGGTGCGATCACTTCACGAAGCTCCGCGAGTTCGCCCGCGTGCCGGTTCCAGACATCGGCGACCACCAGCATGCGGGCAGCGAACAGGCCGACGAACGCGATGAACGCGAGGCTGGCGGCGCGTGCTGGGAGGCGAGGCAGAGCGAGGGCGAACACGGCAAAGCCGAACATCACGGCAAAGCGCACATCAAGGAAGCTGGCGCCTTTGAAGTTGAACGGCGAGGCCAGATACAGGACGGCCAAGGCCGCCAGCGATAAAACTCCGGCTACAGGCACGCTGAAGCGGCGGGTGATCGCGCAGGCGATGACGAAGCCGCCAAAGGCGAGCGCAGTGAAGGTGTCGAGGACGCCGTCGTAGTTCACGAACA
>JANXXW010000063.1 GCA_025350425.1 Rhodospirillales bacterium | reverse complement strand
CTTCTCCGTACAGCGCCGCCGTATTGGCGAACCCGCGTTCCGTGAGATAGCCCGTCATCTCAGTTTCAGGATGAATACCCTCTGCAACGCGGCGGATAATTTTTAGCACTACCGCGTCGCTAAGAATAAGCGAGCTATTGGACTGCTCGGCTGAAAGGCGACGTATCTCGGCATTCGCAGGAATATCGATCGACGACAGACGGGGTGTCGCCTCGAATTCGAGTTCGCCGTCAGGAAGGGTCACCCGCCCGCTATCGCGCATCAGTGCTATTACGCCAGTGGTAAACGCGTCCACTGCAAACCCGTCCGTCAACGTGCCGACACGTCGGCCACGGCGTACACGCGCCAGCGCCAGTTGCTGCGTCAGCGGGCCGGATGTCTCGTCTTCCCATGAAATGGCCAGTGGCAGCACGTAACGCTCTGTCTGGTCGCCGATATGAACGCCGATCTCCGAGAACAGCACGTCGCGCGCACCCGGCATCGGCACCGCATAAGCGACTTCGACCCCGCTGATCTTTTCGGTTTTGGACGCAAACCAGCGCCGCTTCGATACATAGGCCGGTAAGGCTTCCCGCTCGATTATCTGCCGACCTTGTGTCTGCAGCACTTCCTCAACCTTCCCGCGAATAACGATCGTCGCGAGTTCGGGAAGGGCTTCGGGAGCTTGGGAATGCCAGCTTGGCAACTGCGCGGCGGTGGCAAGCTCAAACCAGAAGAAGCCATACGGCGCCAAGGTTAACAGATAGGTAAGTTGTCCAACCGGCGGAAACACGGAACCGCCGACGATGTCAACCGGGACACGACCCGCGAACGCGGACAGGTCAAGTTCCACTGCCTGCGCGGTACGTGACAGGTTGCAAACGCACAGCACCGTCTGCCCTTCATCGCCGGGCATCTCGCGGAGGTATGCAAATATCTTACGGTTGCCGGGATAGAGGAACTTCAGCGTCCCACGCCCAAATGCCGCAAAGCTGCGCCTCACCGCCAGCATGCGCCGTGTCCAAGCCAGCATTGAGTGCGGATCGGAATCCTGCGCCTCGACATTGAGTGCCTGAAATCCGTAAAGCGGGTCCATGATAACCGGCAAAACAAGACGGGCGGGGTCGACGCGTGAGAAGCCCCCATTGCGGTCGAACGACCACTGCATCGGGGTCCGAACGCCATCGCGGTCGCCGAGGTGAATGTTGTCGCCCATTCCGATCTCGTCGCCATAGTAAATCACCGGCGTCCCGGGCATGGACAGTAACAATCCATTCATCAATTCAATCCGGCGCCGGTCGTGCTCCAGCAAAGGTGACAGGCGACGGCGGATGCCTAGATTGATGCGCGCGCGCCGGTCGGTGGCATACGTCTCCCATAGGTAGTCGCGCTCGCTGTCGGTCACCATCTCCAACGTAAGTTCGTCATGGTTCCGGAGAAAAACCGCCCACTGACAATTCACGGGGATATCGGGCGTCTGGCGCATGATATCCGTGATCGGAAACCGATCCTCCCGCGCGATCGCCATATACATCCGCGGCATGAGCGGGAAATGGAAACTCATGTGGCACTCGTCGCCATCGCCGAAATATTGTTGAGCGTCCTCCGGCCATTGATTGGCCTCTGCAAGCAACATCCGACCGGGCGCGTGCGCGTCCATCTCAGCGCGGATCGTTTTCAGGATGGCGTGCGTTTCCGCGAGGTTCTCGTTGTTGGTGCCTTCGCGCTCCACGAGATACGGAACCGCATCGAGTCGTAACCCATCGATGCCAAGGTCCAGCCAGAACCGCATGATCGACAGCACCTCTTTCAACACAGCCGGGTTGTCGAAGTTAAGGTCGGGCTGGTGAGAATAGAAACGATGCCAGAAATACGCACCAGCCTTGTCGTCCCACGTCCAGTTGCTTTTCTCGGAATCGACAAAAATTACTCGTGTGCCGGCATATTTCGAATCTGTGTCGGACCACACGTAGAAGTCTCGTTCCGGCGAACCAGCGGCAGCTTCACGCGCGCGTAAAAACCACGGATGCTGATCGCTCGTGTGATTGATGACCAGTTCGGTGATCACGCGCAGGCCACGCTCATGCGCCGCCGAAATTAGCAGCCGCACGTCGTTCAGCGTCCCATATTCTGGATGGACGCCACGATAATCGGCTATGTCGTAGCCATCGTCGCGC
>JANXXW010000345.1 GCA_025350425.1 Rhodospirillales bacterium | reverse complement strand
CTCGCCGCCTACCGCCGCGCAGCCAACATCCTCCGCATCGAGGAAAAGAAGGATGGCCCGCACGGGCAGCTACCTGATCCCGCCCTGTTCGAACTCGACGAGGAACGTGCGGTCGCCGCGACGCTTGACGCGATCGAACCGCAGGTTCGCAACGGTATTGCCGCTGAGGCGTTCGGTTCCGCCATGGCGGCGATGGCAACACTTCGCGCGCCGCTTGATGCATTCTTTGACAAGGCGACGGTCAACGATCCTCGCCCCGACGTCCGGCGCAATCGCCTGCGTCTCCTTTCTCGTGTACGTGCCGCCACCAACCTCATCGCCGACTTCTCCAAAATCGAAGGCTGACCTGCATGAGCCAGACCATGATTTCTCCCGTCAACACCGCGACCAAGTGGGTCTACAGCTTCGGAGCCGGCCATAACGATGGCGGGGCGGAGATGCGTAACCTGCTTGGCGGCAAGGGCGCCAACCTGGCCGAAATGGCCAGTATCGGCCTGCCGGTGCCGCCTGGGTTCACCATCACCACGGAAGTCTGCACGGCGTACTACGACAACGACCGGCATTACCCGGCCGAGCTGAAGGACCAGGTCCGGCAAGCCTTGGAGACCATCGAGGAAGCCGTTGGGTTGAAGTTCGGCGATCAGGTCAAGCCGCTGCTGGTCTCGGTCCGCTCGGGCGCCCGCGTGTCGATGCCGGGCATGATGGATACGGTTCTGAACCTCGGCCTGAACGACATCACGGTGGTGGGCCTGGCGGCGGCCTCCGGCGACCAGCGTTTCGCCTGGGACAGTTATCGCCGCTTCATCCAGATGTATGGCTCCGTCGTGCTCGGCGTCGATCACCACCGGTTCGAGGACATCATCGAGAGCGCCAAGCTGGATCGTGGCGTGGTCGAGGACACGGCGCTTGAGCCGGAAGACTGGCATCGCGTGGTGGACAGCTACAAGGACATGGTGCTGGCCGAGACCGGCAAGCCGTTCCCGATGGAGCCGGAGGAGCAGCTTTGGGGCGCCATCGGTGCCGTGTTCGGCAGTTGGATGAACCCGCGCGCCAACACGTACCGTCGGCTGCACGAAATACCCGCCAACTGGGGCACTGCCGTCAACGTGCAGGCCATGGTGTTCGGCAACATGGGCGCCGACTGTGCCACCGGCGTATGCTTCACCCGCGACCCGTCGACGGGCGAGAACATCTTCTACGGCGAGTTCCTGGTGAACGCTCAGGGTGAGGACGTGGTCGCCGGCATTCGCACGCCGCAGCCACTGTCCAGCCTGCGCTCCAACCCCGGCGAAGTTTCCATGGAACAGGCGTTGCCCAGCGCCTACGCCGATCTCGTGGCGGTGCGCGAAAAGCTGGAACAGCACTACGCCGATATGCAGGACATCGAGTTCACGGTGCAGCAGAACAAGCTGTACATGTTGCAGACGCGCAACGGCAAGCGTACCGCCGCCGCCAGCCTGCGGATCGCGGTGGAGATGGCACAGGAGGGCCTGATCGATCGCTCGGAAGCCATCAAGCGCGTCAATCCCGCCTCGCTTGACCAGTTGCTGCACCCGACTCTGGACCCGAACGCGCCGCGTGTGCTGCTGTCCAAGGGCCTGCCCGCCAGTCCAGGCGCCGCTTCGGGCGTCGCGGTGTTCAACTCCGACGAGGCCGAAATGCGCGCCGCCAAGGGCGAGAGCGTCATTCTGGTCCGCATCGAGACCAGCCCCGAGGACATCCACGGAATGCACGCGGCCAAGGGCATCGTGACCACGCGCGGCGGCATGACCAGCCACGCGGCCGTCGTGGCGCGCGGCATGGGGCGGCCCTGCGTGGCCGGGGCCGGTGGCCTCAGCGTGGACTATGGCAACCAAACCCTCTCGGCAGGCGGCAAGACGGTGCGCGCCGGCGAGACGATCACCCTGGATGGCGCGACCGGCGAGGTCTTTATCGGCACCGTTGCCATGATCGAGCCCAAAATGTCTGGCGATTTCGGCACGCTGATGGAGTGGGCCGACGAATTCCGCCGCATGAAGGTCCGCACCAACGCCGAGACCCCGCTGGACGCCGAGACCGCCCGCACGTTTGGCGCGGAAGGCATCGGCCTGTGTCGGACCGAGCATATGTTCTTCAATCCCGAGCGCATCGGCGCGGTGCGCCAGATGATCATGGCGCATGACGAGCGTGGGCGGCGCATCGCATTGGCCAAGCTGCTGCCGTTCCAGCGCGAGGATTTCCGCGAACTGTTCCACATCATGGCAGGGCTGCCGGTCACGATCCGCCTGCTCGACCCGCCGCTGCACGAATTCCTGCCGCACCAGGACGCGGAGCTACAGGAGGTCGCGGAGGCGCTGGGCACCGACATCGAGGCGATGCGTCGTCGCGCTGCCGAGTTGGCTGAGGCCAATCCAATGCTCGGCCATCGCGGCTGCCGCCTCGGCATCACCTACCCCGAAATATACGAAATGCAGGCTCGTGCCATCTTCGAGGGCGCCATCGCCGCCACCAAGGATGCCGGGAAGGCGCCGGTGCCGGAAATCATGATCCCGCTGGTGGGCATGAAGCGGGAGCTGGAAATCACCCGCGCCTTGGTGGACAAGGTCGCCCGCGAGGTGTTCGCGGAGGCTGGCTCCACGATCGAGTATACCGTGGGCACCATGATCGAACTGCCACGCGCGGCAATCACCGCCGACAAGATCGCCGAGGTCGCGGATTTTTTCAGCTTCGGTACCAACGACATGACCCAGACGGTGTTCGGCCTTTCGCGCGATGACGCGGGCAAGTTCCTGCCCGCCTATGTCGAGGCAGGCATCCTGCCGAGGGACCCGTTCGTGTCGATCGACATCGAAGGTGTCGGCGCCATGGTTCGCATCGCCGTCGAACGCGGCCGCGCCACCAGGCCCGGCCTCAAGCTCGGCATCTGCGGCGAGCATGGCGGCGATCCGGCTTCAATCGCCTTCTGCGAGGAGATCGGCCTGGATTACATCTCATGCAGCCCATACCGCGTGCCGGTCGCCCGACTGGCTGCGGCGCAGGCGGCGCTGGGGGTTGGAGTAGACCGAACGGCGTAGCCGGGTCCGCGGCTAGTCGGCGGCGTGGGCCGTGGCCGAACTCTGGCCACGCACCCGCAATGCCTGGCCGAACGACTCGAAGATGCGGCGGGATGTAGCGTTCGTCTCGAAATCGTACTCCGGATGCCACTGCACGCCGACCGCGAACCCAGGCGCCGTTGCCACCCGTACCGCCTCGATCGTTCCGTCCGGTGCCACGCCTTCCACCACGAGGCCAGGCGCGAGGCGGTCGATGCCCTGGTTATGCAAGGAGTTGACGGCGATCACGGTCGCGCCCGCCTGACGGTGCAGCCAACTGCCGGATGTCACGCTGACGGAATGCGCCAGTCCGGTGCGAATCCTCGACGAGGGCTGCATTGGCGTCGAATGGTCGATACGGCCCGGCAAGTCCTGGAGGCGTTGGTGCAGGCTTCCGCCCAGCGCCACGTTCAGCTCCTGCAGGCCCCGGCAGATTGCCAACACCGGAACGCCGTTGGCGATGGCCGCAAGGATCAGTGGTAGCGTCACGCCATCGCGCATCTCATCTTCGGGCGTACCCTCGGCGTGCGGTGGCCCGCCATAGAGGCAAGGCTGCACGTTGGAACGGCTTCCGGTCAGGATGATGCCATCGAGCCGGGACAGCAGCGTGGCCAGATCGCCGCATCCGCCATTGGCGGGCAACAGCACCGGAACCGCATCCACCACCTGATCAGTGGCACGAATGTAGGTGTCCGAAGCGGCGTGGTTCACCATGCCGAACACGCCGAATTCCTTGCGGCAGCAGGAAATTCCAACCAGAGGTTTCATCACGTCAACGATCATCCCGGAAAATCGCGACAATTTAAAGACAACGTATTGGAGGTTTCGCACCTTTTTCAGCAGTGCGGCATTCGCGCCTCTATTGGCGCCCGACCATGAGGCGATTCAGCCTCCGTTGCCGGGAGCGTTGTATTTCCGGCCGGTGATGGCGGGGTCTACGAAGTAAAACAGATTTGGGTCGAAGTGCCCGCCCAGTTCCAGGTTGAACAGGCTCACGCGCGTCTCTTTGCGTTGCGCGTCCACCACCACCCATTGGCGCAGCACAAGCAGATTGTCCGAGAATACCAGGGTGAGGTTGCCATCTCCGGGCGAGGCGGTCCGGTAGGTCGTGACTTCAATCTGGCCCGGCTGGCGTTGGATTTTTTGCACCGTCACGTCACCGCTGAACTTCACGTGGTCAGCCAACAGAATGCCGAGCGGCGTGGAGCCGAGCGGGAAATTGCTGGTCTGCTCCAGTTCCGCGTCGTGGAACACCACAAGACCCGCACCTGCCACCAGCAGCAGCGGGCTGGGTGGATCGTATTGGAACCGCATCCGGCCGGGCCGCTCCAGCCAAGCTGTCCCGCCCGCCGTATCGCCGTTGGGCGCGACCTGGAGGAAGCGTGCCTTGAGGGTACGAAGCGTATCCATGTACGCCTCGATCCGCGCGAGATCTGCCCGATCCTGGGCGGTTAACGTCGCCGCCTGCGCTCGCGCGACTGAGGGCGTCATCAGCGCCATCGGCGCGGCCAGAAGCGGCAGGCTTAGCAGGGTGCGTCGTTTCATTCTGTATATGTGGGACTGTCCGAGGCTGGTGGAAAGCCGAACGGGGCAGGCCTCGCAAAATGGCAACCCTCCCGCATCGTTATGGCCCGGCCGCACTGACCCCCGGCCACACTGACCCCGGGTGTCCCGGCCCGAGCTATCCGACCGGCACACCCTTGGTGGTCGAATACTCGAAATGC
>JANXXW010000016.1 GCA_025350425.1 Rhodospirillales bacterium | reverse complement strand
CTGACCGACAACGGCACTCACTTTACCACGCCTGGAAACACCTGCTCGGCGGCAGACGACATCAGGCTCGCGCTCGACCGTGGCGAGCCCGTCTGGGCACACGCGTTCGAGTATGCCTGCGCCCAGAACGGCATCGACCATCGCCTCACCAAGCCTCGACATCCTTGGACCAACAGGCAGGTCGAGCGCATGAACCGCACCATCAAGGAAGCTATCGTCAAGCGCTTCCACTATGCGACGCATGACCAACTGCGCACTCACCTGACCAACTTCGTCAGCGCTTATAATTTTGCCCGCAGACTGAAGACTCTCAAGGGCCTCACGCCCTACCAAGCTATCTGCAAAGCATGGACAAAACAACCAGAGCGATTCATGCTCGATCCGACCCACCAAATGTCGGGACTAAACATTTAGGTGAACGGGAGCGTGCAGGCGTAGTATGCATGATTTTGTTGCAATCTTTAGCGACAGGCGCGCGACGCGGCCAATCGGGTCAGATGGCTGGTTACGCTGCCGCAAGATCGAGCTGTTCGCGGACAAGCTGGGCTCTTCCGCACTTTTGGTTCATGCAGTGATTATTTCAGGCTGCACACAGTCTTGCGCGTAGAAGATCGAGATTTGCGCGGCCATACATCTGCCGTTTGATCATCTTGAGCTTTGTGATCTGGCCTTCCGTTTGACCATTGGACCAGGGTTCCACGATAGCGGCGGTAATGGCTTTTTTGTCAGCAACGATCCCCTTTGCAAAGGACGCGATCAAACTGCTGGCGGCATCTTTGATCCAAGCCTCTAAGCCGCTCCCGACCTTGGACCTGATCATCGACGGAAAGCGGTCGATCAGGTCTCGTCCGACAACAAGTTCCGGAACTGTCTGCTCGATCACCGTCACTGCCACGGCGTCTCGACCAGAGACCTGGTCGCGCGCGAGGGCCATGAGACGTGCAATCGACCGGGCAGATGGCGGCGCGATAGGCTTTCCTGATGGAGTTGCTTCAGCGCGCCGCCGCCGAGTGGCCCACTCGGCGACAACACGCGGGCCGCCGACGTATCCAGCTGTCCTGAGCCGGCGATAAAGCTCTGTCCCATTACGACAGCCAGCAGTCCACTCGGTACTGATCCGCTCCAGAAAAGGTTCCAGGGAACTAACCCGAACCCTGAAGATATCGGTTCGGCCACCGCGGACGACATCGCGCACGACTTTGCGGCTGTGGGCAGTATGCCGAACGATCTCCTTAATCGACATGCCTGCACGAACGGTATGCTGGATGACCGCATTGTCGGCCTCACGACGAAGAAATCCCTCATATTTGCGCCGCTGAGCGCTGGTCAGAAGATCGGGGTCAACTGTTCCAGTGGCGAGCGCCCGGCGGATCGCGCGCATACTTTGCCGCACCGCCTGAAGGAAGGCCGCGCTGGCATTTTCCATCAGGTGCCACCGATCGGCGACCTGCATTGCCTCGGGGCACGCACGAGCGACAGCATGCCCGTAGCCAGTGCTACGATCGCGGGCGACAACATTGACGCTCGGATGGTGCGACAATCAGGCTTCAACGGTCGCCGGCTGACGATCCGGTAGGAGATCAATGATGCGCCGACGCTCGAGGTCGCAGATAACGGTGCCATAGCGCTGGCCGGGCTTCCACGCAAAGTCGTCAATCCCGATCACAGCGGGTGATGTTGACGGCGGCTGAACTGGTGCACCGCGCCGGACCAAGCGAAGCAGGGTGTCGCCACTTACCGGAAGAGCCAGACGACAGGCCAAGCGGCCGCCAGCGGCACCGCCGAGGGCTATGCCGATATGCCGCTGAATGCCAGCCAACCGACGGCTTCGACGTGCATATGCCGCCATGACTGGCCAAATCCGTTGGACGAAGACCTTCCGCTCACAATGATCTTCGCGGCAACGAAAGCGCCGGACTGCTACCACGATCGCTACTGCCCGGCCTTGCCACGAAAGATCAGCCAGTGTTCGACTATATCGGCTGTGAATGCTGTGCGACCGTCGCTTGCAGAGAGGGCACAAGGCCGAAGCCTCTCGCGGGTCCGACCGTATTGTGATCTGATCAGCTTCAGTCAGGATCTGGCGAACACTCAACTCGGTGGGCACAAGTGCCAGTATAGCGTCCAAGATTGATGACCCCGTAGTGAGCCATCCCTCTCCAAGATTCGCAAACCAAGTACAAGCGTTACCTGCACCAAAAGTGCGGAAGAGCTCAATCAGGCCCGTAGGCCCGTGCGCGTTTAACTTGATCACCCAATCGCGCACGATCTGGACCGTGACGCCGCCGATAGCTACGGCTTGCGTGCGCGTCGCGTCGCCGTGGATCGCAGCCAGGATGAGAAGCCGGCGGGTTTGATTGGCATCCTTGCTGCCACGCACCGCCGCACGCAGGCGTGCAGCGTCGTAGTGGGCTGTCAGCGGGGTCAGCATGGCGGACTTCCCCAGGGCCGGGCCATCGAACCAGATCTGCGCCGCGTCCGGGAAGCCCCGCCAGTCACGCCAGGCAAGTTCTGGTATTACCCAAGCACTGGATCGTGGAGCGGACCATCGGCTGGCTCAAGCGGTGCCGACGGCTGGCAAAGGATTGGGAGTGTCTGAACCAAAACGCGCTCGCCTTCCTTCGCGGGTCGTCAGTCAGGCTGATGGTAAGAAGGCTATGTCAGTGAGCCAAATGATCTTGGACAGACGCTTAGCAGGGTTGTCTGCTCGTTCAGGCTGTCACGCGGGCGAACACTGCACCAAGATGGGTCTGCCGTAACCTGACGGCTGGTGACGCTGCGGCCGAGTACGATGGCGGGACCGAGCCGCCGATACCAAATCCGTAGGACAGCGCGGTCACGAGACGCTCCTGCACCGGTCCCGCAAGGCTGTAGATGACGGACTTTGACTCCCGCCGCCCGACGACCAGCCCGGCATCTCGCAGTTCGCCAAGTTGTTGCGAAAGGTTGGGCTGGCGCAGCTCCAACTCGCGCTCGATGTCGCTGACCGACAGCTCCCCACGCAGAAGCCGAAGGACGATCTGGAGCCTCGTCTCGTTGCCGAGCACCTTCAGCGTCGCGGCCGCGGCCGCAATATCTATCGCGGGGACCTTCATGCCACGGCCTTCTTCCGCTCGGGGGCCGGGCCTGTCCGGTAATACCACTCCTTCCCGTCGGACGCGGGGATCTCCAATGCAGCCGCGGCGGTCATCGGAGGAGGCAGGATGACGTCCTGGCCCGGTTGCCAACCTTCGGGAGTGGACACATCGTGCGCGTCTGCCATCTGCAACGCGGCGACCAGCCTGAGCAGCTCAGCGACGTTCCGTCCGGTGGTCATCGGGTACCAGCTCAAGGCACGGATCGTGCCCTCGGGGTCGATGACGAAAGCCGCTCGGACCAGCGATGCATCCGGCGCGTTGGGTGCCATCATCCCGTAGGCGCGGGCGATCGCCATGGACGGGTCCTCGATGATCGGGAACGACACGGCAACATCGAACTGCTCGCGGATGCTCCGGATCCAAGCAAGATGAGAATACAGGCTATCGACGGACAGCGCCAGCAGCTCGCAGCCCAGCGCCG
>JANXXW010000003.1 GCA_025350425.1 Rhodospirillales bacterium | reverse complement strand
CCACAGGCAAATCCCCGATCCCGGCTTCGTGTGCTATCTTTAGCATGGTTCTGCTCTCTGGTTTGGTTTTGCTTTACACCTTAACTTTGCCAGATTGAGCAGAACTTCTCAAGCCCTTCTTTACTTGTGGTTAATCACCAGGTTATATCGAAGCGGCAGGAATCGGTGACTAGTGAATTGAAGTTATCATCTCGGCTGGCCTGCCTAATGTTCCATATTCAGATCGGGTCAACCTGACCGACAATGGCTGTAAGTCGAGTTGTTTGGCATTAAGTTCAGAAGGGCTTACCTGATTTAATTCGAACAATTCTTTTCCCCAAAAGTAGGCGTTGACATAAAATTTCTCGATATGGTCCCAGGAGGCCATAAAGGCTCGTTCAATTGCCTGGTTGTCATCAAGGGCCATTATTTGTTTCCCGTTTTATCGGCCTGCAAAAAAGACGTGGGCAAAACTATTCTTCGACGATCACATCGAACAAGATGAATGCCAATACCAGGAAGACCGCATCAATCGAAGCCAGAAATGCCAGCCACGGCAGCCATTCACTCGGCGCCTGACCGCCCAGAATATCGGCCGTCACTCGCACTGATGAAATAATTATCGGCAGCGCTACCGGTAAAATCAAAATTGGCAGCGTCGTTTCACGGCCATTGGCATACACCGCCATACTGCCAAGCAACGTCCCAACCGTGGCAAAGCCGATTGTCCCGACCAGCATACCGAGCCCCAGACCAAGATCAAACTCCCTTGTCGTAGGTCAGCGCCTGTTGCGCGGGGAGCAACATGAAGCCGATGAGGTCGCAGATCACCGCCATCTTTTCGGGGGACAGACCCTTCGGCACGCACATGAAATGGCTGTCGCCGATCCAGTGGAAGCCCTTCAGCGTGGCGATTTTGGCCTCTTTCGGCACGATGCCCAGGATGCGCGGGTTGAGGTCCCAGCCGACATGGGACGCGACCATGTCGCGCGAACCCTCGCCCAACTCCTTGAACACCGCCGCCGTGCCGGTGGGGTAATACTCAATGGTGCCGCTCATCTCCGCGAGGTAGGCCCAGGTCTTGTCCCACCCCTTCTCCGGGTCGCGTGGGTTGGTGTCGCCGAGGATGTAGGGCAGCCCCATCATGAAGGCGCGTCCGGGGCCGGAATTGGCTGGGCGGGCGTACATGAAGCGCCGCGGATTGGCCTTGCACCACGCCATCAGTTCTTCGGCGGTGCCGGGGACCTGCTTTACCTTGTCCGGCATGTATTCCAGGATCGGGCCACCTGGGCAGTGCGCGATGATCACCGCCTGGCCGTTGGCCGCGCCCTGCAGCTTGGCGGCGGCGGGGTTCAGGATGTCGTCGAGCTTGGGCAGCTTGGCGGCGTATTCGGTCAGCAGCGGTACCCATAGTTTTAGCTCGATACCCGCTGCGAGAGCGTCGTTGCCGCCCAGCACCAGGTCGATATCGACGCGTCCGGCATCCTGCTGCGCGCGGAGCTTGCCGGGGATTTCCGGCGCGGGCGCCTGAGTGAAACTGATGCGCGAAACCAGGTTTGGCTTCGCCTTGCGGTAGTTCTCGAACCCCGCCTGGGTCAGTTGCAGGTTGCCTGCGACATCCACGATGTTCAGCGTCACCGGCGAGGCCGGCATCTGTGCCCTCGCCTTACCGGCGGCTGCGGCAAGCATGGCAGCGCCGAGCATGCCGCGCCGTGAGATCTCGTTTCTGGTCATCGCGTTTCCCCTTGTTTTTGTCGACTTATGCAATCCTGCGCGGCACGCTACGCTTGCGATCTCATAACGCCAACGGAGCGGCATGTACGTGGCGAACCGGTCCAACACTCGATTTTCAGCGGTCAAGATCACCGACGTCGCCGCCGCCGCGGGGGTAGCGCCCATGACGGTGTCGCGCGTGCTCAACACGCCGGAGCGCGTGTCGCCCGATACCGCCGCGCGCGTGCTCGAAGCCATCGAGACGCTCGGCTATGTCCCCAACCTGATCGCGGGCGGCCTTTCTTCCCGCCGCAGCCGCATGATCGCGGCCATCGTGCCGACCATCGCGAGCCCGATGTTCCACGAGCCGGTGCAAAGTTTCACCGACGCCATGGGCCGCGCCGGCTACCATGTGATGCTCGCCTTGTCCGGCTACGGAGAGGCCGACGAGGCCACGCTGGTCCGCGCCGTGCTCGCGCGGCGGCCGGATGGATTGCTGCTGACCGGCGCGCATCGCACGCCCGCGGTGCAGCGCCTGCTGGCAACCGCGCACGTGCCGGTGGTGGAGATGTGGGACACCGCCGAACACCCGACCGACATGCTGGTGGGGCTCGACCACGCGGAGGTCGGCGCCGAGGTCGCGGCGTTCTTCGCGGCGCGCGGCCACACCCGGTTCGCCTTTCTGGGCGCCTCCGACATCCGCGCCACCGCCCGCCGCCGAGGGTTCGAACAAGGCGTTGCAGCCCATGGCGGCACTCTGGTCGCGGCCAAGACTGTCAACGCGCCCGGCACCATCCTGGACTCGCGGGAGGCCCTCCGCGCGATCGCCCCGGAACTGACCGGGCGGCGGACGGCGCTGTTCGCAAGCTCCGATCTGGTCGCGTTCGGCGCGATCACCGAAGCCCGGCTTCTGGGGATCGAGGTCCCGACGCAGCTTGCCATATGTGGTTTCGGCGATTTCGAGTTGAGCCGGGGCGCCAGCCCCGCGGCCACCACCGTTCATGTGGATGGCACGGCCATGGGGCTGCTGGCCGCTAAGCATCTCCTGGCGCGACTCGCCGGCCACGCGACCGCCGGGGTCCACCGCTCCCTGGTGCCGTTCCACATCATCGAACGCGAGACCAGTTGACCGCGCCACGACACTCCCCCCAGTCCATCTGTTATCGCTACCATTCCACGTGAAAGCACGCTTGCCAAGGGCCGGTGATCGGGCGACTTTGCCGCATTTCAGGGGGGAAGCAGCATGACCGGGTTCAGCCAGGATTGCCTCGACAACATGAAGCGGGTCAGCACGGCCACGCTCACCACCGCCATGTTCAAGCGCGGCTTTCGCAACATCTACATGCAGGGCGTGCGCCCGCTCGGCCGCTACGAGGAGAACATGGTCGGCGCGGCATACACCCTTCGCTATATCCCTGCCCGCGAGGATCTGGATCGCGTTGAGGGCTTCGCGGACCCCGAGCACCCGCAGCGCAAGGCGGTCGAGAACGCGCCCGCCGGACGGGTGATGGTGATGGACTGCCGGGGCGACGCGCGCGTGGCCTCCGGCGGCGAGATCCTGATGACGCGGCTGTGGAAGCGCGGCGTCGCGGGGTTAGTGTCGGATGGTGGCCTACGCGACAGCCGAGCGATCGGGGAAATGCCGATGCCGGTGTTCTGCGCCGGACCCGCCGCCCCGCTCAACCTCGTGCACCACCACGCCATCGATATCGACGTGCCGGTCGCCTGTGGCGGGGTCGCAGTCTATCCCGGCGACCTCGTGGTGGGCGACGCTGACGGCGTGGTGGTGATCCCCGCGCATCTGGCCGAGGAGATCGCCGCCGAGGTGGTGGAGCAGGAGGTCATGGAGAAGTTCCTGCTCGGCCGTATCCAGGGCGGCGCCAGCCTGCCCGGAACATACCCGCCGAACGCCGAGACCCGCGCGGCGTATGAGGCATGGCGGAAGTCGCGATAGCCCCTCGACAAAGCCGCCCGCGATGCCGAAAAGACGCGGCAAAGCCTTCGAAGGAAACCCCATGCCTGAACTGACCGTCGCGCCCGTGCTGAAATCGTTCGTGGAGGACGAGGCCCTTCCCGGCCTGGGCATCGCGGCGGCGGACTTCTGGGCCGGGTTCGGCGAGATCGTCGCCCGCTTTGCCCCACGCGACAAGGCGCTGCTCGAAACGCGGGACGCGCTGCAGGCGCGTATCGACGCGTGGCACCACGAACACCGCGCGCAACCCATCGACGCCGCCTCGTACACGCGCTTCCTGACCGAGATCGGCTACCTCCTCCCGCCGCCCGCTCCGTTCGCCGTCTCGACCTCTAATGTGGACGACGAGATCGCCCATGTCGCAGGGCCGCAGCTGGTGGTGCCCGTCAGTAACGCCCGCTACGCCCTCAACGCCGGCAACGCCCGCTGGGGCAGCCTGTACGACGCGCTGTACGGCACCGACGCGATCTCCGACGAAGGCGGCGCTGCACGTGGCGGCGGCTTCAACAAGGCGCGTGGCGCGAAAGTGGTGGCGAAGGCACGCACGGTGCTGGATCAGGCGGCGCCGCTCGCCGCCGGCAGCCATGCCGACGCGCAAGGCTACGCGGTCGAGGACGGCAAGCTCTGGATCGAGCTGCCTAGCGGCAAGACCGCGCTCGCCCAACCAGAGAAGTTCGTCGGCTATCGCGGCGACGCCTCCGCCCCATCCGCCGTCCTGCTCCGCAACCACGGCCTCCACCTCGAACTGGTGATCGACCGCACACACGCCATCGGCCGCGACGATCCCGCTGGCCTCGCCGACGTGCTGCTCGAATCGGCCGTCAGCACCATCATGGATTGCGAGGACAGCATCGCCGCCGTTGACGCGGCGGACAAGGTCGACGTCTACCGCTGCTGGCTCGGCCTCATGCAAGGCACCCTCAGCGCCGCCTTCCAGAAGGACGGCCGCACCATGCAGCGCCGGCTGAACCCGGACCGCGAATACACCTCGCCCTCCGGCGGCACGCTCACCGTCCCCGGCCGCAGCCTGATGCTGA
>JANXXW010000543.1 GCA_025350425.1 Rhodospirillales bacterium | reverse complement strand
GGAAAACTCGGCCGGCTTCTACGGGTCGCAGATGTCGGCGATGGACAACGCCACGCGCAATGCGGGCGACATGATCAAGCGCCTGTCGCAGAACTACAATCGCGCCCGCCAGGCGAACATCACACGAGAGCTTATCGAGATCATCTCCGGCGCCGAAGCCGTTTGACGATCCGACCAGAAGAGACAGGGATTTAGTATGGCCAGCAACAATGTCGGGCGCGTGACGCAAGTCCTCGGCGCCGTCATCGACGTGCAGTTCGACGGGGAATTGCCGTTCATTCAGAACGCGCTCGTCGCACGCCTCAACAACATGGACCTCGTGCTCGAGGTGGCGCAGGAACTTGGCGAGCGAACCGTTCGCTGTATCGCCATGGACAGCACCGACGGAATGGTGCGCGGGCTTGAGGTGGTGGACACCGGCAAGCCGATCATGGTCCCTGTCGGCCCGGGCACGTTGGGTCGCATCCTGAACGTCATCGGCGACCCAATCGACGATCGCGGGGATGTTCCGGCGGTCAAGCGTATGCCAATTCACCGTGAGGCACCGACCTTCTCGGAACAGGCCACCTCTGCAGAAATTCTCGTCACCGGCATCAAGGTGGTCGATCTGCTGGCGCCATACGTCAAGGGCGGCAAGATCGGCCTGTTCGGCGGCGCCGGTGTCGGCAAGACCGTCCTGATTCAGGAACTGATCAACAACATCGCCAAGGGCCATGGCGGCGTCTCGGTGTTCGCCGGCGTCGGCGAGCGCACCCGTGAAGGCAACGACCTGTATCATGAGATGGTCGATGCCGGTGTCATCAAGCTGAATGACGGCAACACCGAGGGCTCCAAAGTCGCCCTGGTCTATGGCCAGATGAACGAGCCGCCCGGCGCGCGTGCACGCGTTGCCCTGTCCGGTCTGACCCTCGCCGAGTATTTCCGTGATGACGAGGGCCAGGACGTTCTGTTCTTCGTGGACAACATCTTCCGCTTCACCCAGGCCGGCGCCGAAGTTTCCGCGCTGCTCGGCCGTATCCCGTCGGCAGTGGGCTACCAACCGACGTTGGCGACCGACATGGGTGCGCTGCAGGAGCGCATCACGTCCACAAACAAGGGTTCGATTACCTCGGTCCAGGCTATTTATGTTCCCGCCGACGACCTGACGGACCCTGCGCCCGCGACCTCGTTTGCCCATCTTGACGCGACCACGACGCTGTCACGTTCAATCGCCGAACTGGGCATCTATCCCGCCGTCGACCCACTCGACTCCACATCACGCGCGCTCGACCCGCGCATCGTCGGTGAGGAACATTACCTGGTCGCCCGTGAAGTTCAGAGGGTGCTGCAGACGTACAAGTCGTTGCAGGACATCATCGCCATTCTTGGAATGGATGAGCTGTCTGAGGAGGATAAGCTGGTTGTGGCCCGCGCCCGCAAGATCCAGCGCTTCCTGTCGCAGCCCTTCCACGTGGCCGAAGTGTTCACCGGCTTCCCCGGTGTGTTCGTGCCCGTGGCGGACACCATCCGCAGCTTCAAGGCGATCGTTGCCGGCGAGTATGATCACCTTCCCGAAAGCGCCTTCTACATGGTGGGCACGATCGAGGAGGCCGTGAAGAAGGCCGAGGGGATGAAGGTCTCCGCCTGATGCCGGTCGATCTGGAAATCGTTAGCCCAGAGCGTCTGCTGTTGTCGAAGCCGGTCGATATGGTTGTGATCCCGGGCGCAGAGGGTGAAATGGGGGTGCTGCCGTTGCACGCCCCCATGATCGTATTGCTCCGGGGTGGAGAGATCCGTCTTTACTCCGGAACAACAGTGACCGAGCGCCTGTATGTCTCCGGCGGTTTCGCCGAGATCACGCCGGAACGTGTCACCGTGCTGGCGACCGAGGCTATTCCTCTGACCGAATTGTCCCGCGCCGAAGGTGAGCGCCGCCTTGCCGCCGCAGAAGCCGACTACCTCGCAGCCGACCGTATGGATGTTCCAGCCCTCGACGCAGCACAGGATCGTATGCAATCCGCTCGCGCCATGATCGAGGTCGCACAGGCCGCCTAAGCTTGGCTGGCGTCGAGACGTCCCCCGGAACGTTGCAACGCGTTCAGACGTTTGACGAGTTGGCGATTTGAGGCGGTGTAAGCATGAAGCATTGGCGGATAGACGACGTTTCTTGGGATAAGTTCGATGCAAGTCAGGTCGATCCCGAGATCGTACCGCTCGTAAAGGCCGCCGCCATGGTCGAGCGTAATGGCACCGACTACGCAGTGTATCTTCGCTCCGTGTTCCGCAATGACGCCGCTTTCGGCGAGGCTTCGGACAATTGGGCGATCGAGGAAGTCCAGCACGGCGACGCACTAGGCCGCTGGGCGCAGCTTGCCGACCCCAGCTGGGATTACATGGGAGCGTTCGCCCGATATCAGAACGGCTACAAACTCCAACTCGATGCGGAAACATCGATCCGCGGCTCATTGACCGGCGAGCTGGTCGCACGCTGCATGGTGGAAACAGGCACGTCCAGCTATTACACGGCACTTGCGGAGGCAAGCACCGAACCCGTGCTCCAGCAGGTCTGCCGCCTGATCGCTGCCGACGAATACCGTCATTTCAAATTGTTCTACGATCACATGCGACGCTACCTCACGCGTGAGAACATCTCGGTCTTTAAACGGCTTTGGATCGCCGCAAGTCGGATCACCGAGAGCGAGGATGATGAGTTGGCCTACGCGTTCCATTGTGGCAACGAGCCACTGGATCTTCCTTACGCTCATGAACGCTGCATCGCCGCCTACATGGGAACGGCGATGAAGTATTACCGGCTCCGTCATATCGAACGTGGGATGGGAATGGTTCTGAAGACCGTCGGGTTACCGCCCCGTGGCCGCCTGTCGGATATCTCGGCGAAGATAGCATGGCGCCTGTTGCAGAACCGTCGTCGCAAGTTCCAAGCTGCCGGCACCAAGGCGCCCCCTCCCATTAACCCACATCGGGCTGCAGCGTGAGTTCGCTTCGCAAGCGTGTTCTGGTGACCGGAGGCGCGGGCTTTCTCGGATCTCATCTATGCGAACGCCTCTTGCGAGACGGCCACGATGTGTTGTGCGTCGATAACTACTTCACTGGTCGCAAGGAAAACATCGCGCATTTGTTGGGAAACACACGGTTCGAAGCCATGCGCCACGACATAACCTTTCCACTGTATGTGGAGGTCGACGAGATCTATAATCTTGCATGTCCGGCATCGCCGGTGCACTATCAGTTCGACCCGGTGCAGACGACCAAGACCAGTGTGGTTGGTGCGATCAATGTGCTCGGTATCGCCAAGCGCGTTAAGGCGAAGGTGTTCCAAGCCTCCACGTCCGAGGTCTACGGCGACCCGACCGTCCACCCCCAAACCGAAGATTATCGCGGCAACGTCAATCCAATCGGTCCGCGTGCCTGCTACGACGAAGGCAAACGCTGCGCCGAAACACTGTTCTTTGATTACCATCGCCAGCATAAACTACGCATCAAGGTCGTACGCATCTTCAATACCTACGGCCCGCGTATGCATCCCAACGATGGCCGCGTGGTATCCAACTTCATCGTCCAGGCGCTACTTGGCGAAGATATCAGCATCTACGGCGACGGATCCCAAACCAGGGCTTTCTGTTACGTTGATGATCTGATCGACGGTTTCATTCGTATGATGGGAACCAGCGACGACGTGGTTGGCCCGATAAACCTCGGGAATCCTGTCGAAATTACCGTCCTGGCTTTAGCGAAGGAGGTGGTCGCCTTGACTGGATCACGTTCAAACATCGTCTTTCGCCCACTGCCGGCCGATGATCCGCGTCAGCGCAGGCCCGATATCTCCGTCGCCAACTCAGTCCTGGACTGGAGCCCGACGATTGCCCTGAACCAGGGCCTCGAACGAACAATTGCCTATTTCGACGCCCTTCTGCGCGAGACAGGCCGCCCGGTCATCCGGCACATTTCAATCTGAGTCGCTACCGGGACTGATCGCGGCGCGTATGCCCCGCTCCAGGGCCGAGATGTCGATGACAAAGTCTGCGTCCCATGAGTTCTGTTCGGTCCGGGAATATTCCTGATCGAATGATGTTCCCAAGACGTAACCGTAAGGAAGATTTCCACGTGCCGAGATGGCTCTATATTCGGGCTGCGCACAATACTCGGGAAACAGTTCGATCACGCGGCAACCTTCCGGGCAGAACAGGATGTTAGCCATGGCTGCGCCATGACAGCCTATGACGATATCGGCCCCTGCCGCCGCTTGGACCTGCTCGGCAAACCTCATCTCGGAGCAGCTCAGAATATTGAAGCCATGGTTGGCAAGCACAGCCTCGACGGCGTCACCGTTTAGAAGCCGGCGTGTCCTCGCGTCTCGTCGTGACAAAAATATGCGTTTCCCAACCGGCGCAGAACCGCTCGCGACAACTTTGGTCAACACCTCAAGCGATGCTTCGCGCAACAGGAAAGGTGGCTGCCAGACGCTCAGGTCTGAAGGGACCAGCAGCTTTTCAAATCG
Source organism: Rhodospirillales bacterium (assembly GCA_025350425.1). GTDB lineage: Bacteria > Pseudomonadota > Alphaproteobacteria > Acetobacterales > Acetobacteraceae > JANXTF01. The sequence continues at coordinate 2,892 of JANXXW010000543.1, read as the reverse complement.
CATAAGCGTACCCGTCGCCTGCACGAGGTTAGCCTGATCGATGTCCAATAGGGTGAGAACCTCGCGCTGAACCGCCGACAGAGGGGGAACAATCAGTTTGACCCCGTGATGTTTCAGGTATTTGGCGTAGTAGGTCCATATCGGCATCGATTCGGTTAGCCAGTGCGCATAGTTGGACCATGCTGGGGTATGCCCGAGCAAATACGTGCCAGCTCGGTGATCCTCAATCAGTTCGGGACGCCATAGCTGGCCATCCAGTATTTTTAACCTGCTGCCACCGCGGTAGGGCTGCACAAATGACAGGTGGCGGTCCAACTCCGTCCCGTTTTCGAGAACCACAACCCCGTCCTGTCCCAGCACGGCCGCCTCGTTGAATGATGTCAACCTAAGGCGTGGCAACCTCCCGCTGGAGGCTACTGTCCCCTCCCCGAAGAAATTCGCACCCCACCACGCGAACTGGAACGGGAGTTCATGCCGGAAGAACGGCTCCGGACAATTCACCCAACCTTCGGCGGAGATCTCGTCTGTATCACCGCCCCAGCCGTTCCGCTCGGCAATCTCCATTGAGACCGGTTGCATGTTGGTGTGGCTTGCCCCGTCGATCATCCGTAAAAGCCTCATGGGACCGACTCGAGCCCTGGCCGCAAATAAATCGCATGCCAATGCCCAGTATCTAGATCGCAGAATGCACCATCATACATGCTGTTCGCGCCGCCGAATGGACGAGGAATATCACCACATAGGTTCAGCGCGGCCCAGGCTTCATCATTCAGCAGGAACAGGCGGGTGGCGTTGTCGAAACGAAGGCCAGAATAGCGCCGCAATGCCGCTACGTCGCCGGCGGTCTCAAACGCGCCGACGAAAAGCCCGACTTGATGCGGATCTGGTGGAAGCGAATGTTCCGCCCCGTAGCTTTCGCCATTGAACGTCCAGATATCGACCGGCGAGGTTGTTGAAAACCATGCCGCCCGTCCGTCGAACAGACCTCCGGCGCGACTGCTAAGTATCAATCTACGATCCGGAAAACTTCGACACGCATGCCAAGCAAACAAGGCTGTAAGAACGGGGAGATAGTGATCCGGCGACAGAACGGGATGCGATCCAATCTGGCCGTCGAACCAGGCCAACAGGTCGGGACGAGGAAAGGCGGCCTTGATCAGAGCATAGCGTCGGTCAGGTTGGATCTCCCTCCGATACTGCCGGGTCGTGATCTCGATGATGTCGAGTAGGTCAAGCAGCCTCAAACCGTTCCTCACGCCAGTATGCGATTACGTGGAGTTCCTCTCGCGCGTTCTCTCTTCTCCCCACATTGGTCGCCGCCGCCAGCAGCACTTGAGTGAAAGCCATCGCGTGCTAGCCTACTTGGAAAGAAACGGGCGTTAAGTGGAATCAAACCCCCATTAGGCGCGCCAAAATCGGGAAATACGGATGGGACAAAGTCCATGTCCTGGGAGATCGTTCTCAGTATCCGGTAAGTCCACGTCAGGCAACAGTCTTAAACGGTCGTATGACGTAGCTAGCATATGGTCACCTCAGGCCGAGTTAAGCCATCCCACAATCTAGGATTAGTCCGATTACCTGTATTCCGCCACTTTAACGACAGCGATAATTTATCGATATTCGTGGCTTGAACAAAAGTTTTGGTTCGCCACCGCGCCGGAGATAATCGGCATGGCGCTTATGATCAACGAGGATGGATGCGGTTCCTGGACGCGGGCGATAGTTGTAATTTCAAAACCAGTTCTCCATGTCCGATGATCTGGTCTGAGACGGCGCCTCGCCTCCAGGCGCCGCAGGCCGATTTCCGTAGCGGCAGACGTTGGCCAAATCGCAGTTCCACTGATTGCCGGACATCGTAGTTCACGTCCAACCCTGATCTGAATGCGCTAATGCGCCAGCGCAGTCGTTAGGGTTGAGAAGCTGGATAGTCCATATGCCCACCGCCGGACTCGAACCGGCATGCCACGAGGGCTGCGGATTTTAAGTCCGCTGCGTCTACCATTCCGCCAGGCGGGCACCGGGCGCTGCGTATCACTTCAGGGTTTTGTGGCAACCCTGCATGCGATGTCCAGGGCACGACGCAACAACGTCTCGCTCGCCTCAGGCGTGCGGAACCCGCTATGGGCCGAAAGCGTCACGTTTTCCAGCGTTGCCAGCACGTCGCCTGCCGGTAGCGGCTCGGTATCGAACACGTCGAGCGCCGCGTGGCCGAGCTGGCCGGAGCGCAACGCTTCGATCATCGCGGCCGTATCAATCACGGCTCCGCGCGCCGTGTTCACCAGAATCGCGCCACGCCGCATTTTTGCCAGTCTTTCCGCACCAAGAAAGCCACGCGTCTCGTCGTGCAGCAGCAGGTGCACGCTGAGCACGTGGCTTTCGGCGAGCAGCGTGTCGAGATCGACGAAGCTCACGCCATCGGCCGCGCGGGGCGTGCGGTTCCAGGCCAGCACGCGCATCCCTGAACCACCGGCGATCCGCGCCACCTCGCCCGCGATACCTCCGTATCCAAGCAACCCGATAGTCTTGCCGGTGAGTTGCATCCCTTCGGTACGCAGCCACTCGCCCCGCCGGATGCCGCCATCCATGCGCGCAAGCCCTCTCGCCGCGGACCACATAAGCGCGATCGCGTGCTCGGCCACGGCGATGTCGCCGTAGCCCTTGATGATATGAACGCTGATTCCGAGAGTGGCCAGTGCCTCCGGATCCATGTAGCTGCGGGCACCTGTGCCGAGAAAGATGACGTGCTTCAACTGCTTGCACTGTGCGAGCTGTTCGGCCGGCATCTGGCTGTGGTCGTCCAGCACGAAATCGTAGCCCGCGAGCAGGCCGGGGAGTTCGCCAGGCGCGATGTCCTCATTCATCAGCACGTCGATTTCGGGATCGCCGTCGCGC
>JANXXW010000523.1 GCA_025350425.1 Rhodospirillales bacterium | reverse complement strand
CCGCTCGAACCACAGCACCCGCATTCCCAGCACGCCGGCGTCGATTAACCGGGGTTGGAAACCTTCCGGCATGGTGCCGAGGTCCTCGCCCAGCACGATGGCGCTGTGACGGTGGGCTTCGAGTGCGGTAAGGCGCAGCATGTCGCGTATGGGGAATTGCAGGTAGGCGCCTTCTCCCGGCGCCACACCCTCGGGACGCACCCAGAGCCGCTCCAGCCCCATCGCATGATCGATGCGAACCCCGCCAGCATGGCGCAATGCCACGCGCAACATCTCGATGTATGCCGTGAAGCCATGTTGGATCAGGCCAGGCGGGGAGAACGCCGCAAGGCCCCAATCCTGCCCCTGTGGGCTCAGCAGATCGGGAGGCGCTCCCACCGTAAGCCCGATCAGCGTCTCGTCCTGCCGGCTCCAGGCATGGCTGCCACCGCCGTCGGTGCCGACGGCGAGATCGGAGATCAGTCCGACCCGCATTCCTGCCGCGCGGGCCTCGGCCTGTGCCGAAGCCAACCCGCGATCGGCAAGGAATTGCAGATAGGCGTGGTAACGAACCTCGATTTCGTGCTCGCGGGCGAATTGCTCCACTGCCGCGTTCTTCGGATCGCGGAACGCCTCCGGCCAGTTGCGCCAATGCCACTTCCCAGCATCCTGGCCGTAGAAATGCGCGTGCATCGCCTCGAACCTGGCGTGGGCTTCCAGTTTCTCACCTTCGGCGGCACGAAACACCACGAACTCGAGCTCGTTCAGGCCGGACTCGAACATCTGTCGAAACTGCCCGAGCCGGTCACGCGCGCAGGACGGCCAATCGACCAGCGGCTCGGCCTCTCGCGTCGCATCGCCACGCGGCACTTCGGCGTGAAGCACGTTCAGCATGATCCGGCTCGAAGGTGCGTAGGGACTGAAGCGGTGAACATCGGCCGAGAACTGCGCATGCATGGGGCTGATCGCGACGGCGTCTGCGCCATGCGCCGCCGCATTCCGCACGAAATCGCGTAGTCCGCCAAAGTCACCGAGCCCGCCATCTCCCGGCCGGCGGAGAGCGTAGAGTTGAACCGCGAGTCCCCACGAACGGCCTGAAGGCAGGGCCTGGCAGGACCGTGGTGTCACCGCGAGTGTTATCTCCCGGTTTCCGATTGCCAGCTTGTGGTAGCCCGCGACGCCTATCGTCGGCAACGGCCCGCTACCCTCCGACTTTGCGCCATCCTCAAGCGCCAGTTGCCATTTTTCGTTTATTTCGAAATCAATGGGCTGGCCGATTTCGGCGGTGATCAGGGGTATCGATCCCGCAGCGGCACGGAGCGATACAAAACTATCGCGGATGTCACTCTCGTTCGCCGCTGCGACACCGCTCGCAGCAAGCACCGCGCGCAAGGTGTCAGGTGCCACGTCGTGTAAGCCACCGCGGTAGTCCCGCCAGCTGGGCGAGACGCCGACAGCCAATGCCAATTCGCGCAGCGACTCATCGGACATCAGGTTCGTTCCAGCATGAATGCGACAGTCGTATGTGGCGGGAGCTTGCCTTCACGCACTATCTCCGCATCCCCCTTACGGCTTTCAAACAGCATCGGACCATCAACTGGATCGATTGACAACGCCTTGCTTCCGAAGTTCGTGGCTAGAATGAGCGTCGCTCCATCACCCATGCTCCACCGCGCCAGGACGCCGGTTTTACCGAGCGCCGTGGCACCGGCGCTTCGGCAGTTATTGAGGCGTGGGACGATATGGCGTGTGCGCGTGTCCAGCAGGACCCGGTACAGTGCGGTCACGTTTGGATCGCCGTCCTCCACGTCCGGGACGGAGAGCGCGAATGTTTCAGGGGCATTTGGGTCGGGGATTTGCTCACGCCGCTGCGGGTCGGCGAACGCCACAAAATAGGCGAACTCCTTGCGGCGTCCCTCGCGTACCAGTTTCGCCAACTCGGCGTTATGATCCGTGAAAAACAGGAACGGCGCGCGGCTGCCGAACTCCTCGCCCATGAATACCAACGGGATCATCGGCGCCAGCAGAAGCATGGCGGTCGCCGCCGCCAGTGCCTCGGGGTCGGCGAGTTGGATCAGGCGCTCGCCCATCGCCCGGTTGCCGATCTGGTCATGGTTCTGGAGGCAGTAGACGAACGCGGTCGTGGGCAGATGACCACTGGGCTCGCCGCGCGGTTTGCCGGTCTGAGGCGATTTTTCGCCCTGATAGGCAAAGCCTTCGCGCAGGCATCGTGCCAACTGCTCGGCGGCGTTTACGAAATTCTCGTAGTAACCCTCGGTTTCCCCGGTCAGCAGCACGTGGAGGCAATGATGCGCGTCGTCGGCCCACTGCGCGTCGAACTGTCCGTCGAGCAGCGAGGACTTGTTGCCTTCGTGTTCCAACACCAGCGCGATTTCGCGCCCCGGTTCGATTCCGCCACGGATGGCGCTCGCCATTTTCGGCAGGAACCCAGGCTCGGCGATCGCATGGACGGCATCGAAGCGCAGCCCATCAAACCGATATTCGTTTAGCCAGTACAGCGCGTTTTGAATGAAATAGCTGCACACCTCGGGCCGCGTGAAGTCAATCGCGGCGCCCCATGGTGTATGTTTGCCCTCGTCGAAAAACTGCTTGGCATACGCATGCAGATACGCGCCATCAGGTCCGAAATGATTATAGACCACATCAAGCATCACGCTGAGGCCGAGCCCGTGAGCGCGGTCGATCAGTGTCTTGAGTTCGCCTGGCGTGCCATAGACCTCGTCAGGCGCGAAGGGGAGCACGCCGTCGTATCCCCAATTATGTTGCCCAGGAAAGTCGGCGATCGGCATGATTTCGATGGTGGTGAAGCCAAGGTCGGCCAATCGTTCCAGTTGCCCAGTGACCCCGGAGAACCCGCCCATGGCGCCTGCGTGCAATTCATAGACTATCGCCTCGCGCCAGGAGCGCCCGTTCCAGCCGACATTCTGCCATTCATAGGCATGCGGATCGAGCACCACGCTCCAGCCATGCACGTCGCCATCCTGCCTCCGCGATGCCGGGTCCGGTACTGTCAGCCCATCCGCCATCCGATAGCGATACCGGGTGCCTGCTCCACATGGAATACGTTGCTCGAACCAGCCACCTTCTCCGGGGACCATCTGATGAGTCCCGGCAGATTTGATCTCAATCTCGATTGTCTCGACACTCGGCGCCCAGATACGAAACACAGTATTGCCATCGGACTGAAGTTCAGCCCCGAAAGGCAGCTTGTGAGCGAAATGGTTCGATTGCATGAGACCCCGTTAATGTTCGCCGATCTGCACAGTGCCGCTCAACTTGCGCGGAAAACCATGGTCGCCAATGGAGGCAGCACGACCTCGACCGAGTAAGGCTGCTGGCCGAATGGCACTGCCTGCGCCGTTACCTGCCCGTAATTGCCAACCCCTGATCCGCCGTATGACTTGGCATCGGTGTTCAACGCCTCGATCCACACCCCGTCGCGGGGGACGCCTATGCGGTAACCTCGACGCACCACCGGCGTGAAGTTGCACACCACGAGCACCGGAGCATCGCCATCGTCGCCGAAGCGCAAATACGCGAACACGCTCTGCTCACGGTCGTCCATCACCGTCCAACTGAAGCCATCGGGATCGCAATCCTTGCGATGCAACGCCGGCGTATTCCGGTAGAGCATATTCAGGTCGCGTAAAGTCGCCTGCACGCCGGCATGGCGGGGATCGTCGAGCAGGAACCAATCGAGCGATCGATCGTGATTCCACTCGCGGATCTGCGCGATTTCGCCGCCCATGAAGAGCAATTTTTTGCCAGGATGCGTCCACATAAAGCCGTAATAGGCCCGCAGATTGGCGAATTTCTGCCACTCGTCACCGGGCATTTTCCCATAGAGCGAGCCTTTGCCATAGACGACCTCATCGTGTGACAGCGGCAGAACGAACTTCTCGGAATAGGCATACACCATCCCGAACGTCATTTCGCCATGGTGCCAGGGCTTATTGATCGGCTCTTCTTCCATGTAATGCAGCGTGTCGTGCATCCAGACAATGTTACACTTGTAGTGGAACCCGAGTCCGCCTTCGTCCGCCGGACGACTAACGCCAGGCCATGCGGTGCTTTCCTCGGCGATCAGCACCGTACCGGGCGCACGCTCGCTCACGACGCGGCTGAGTTCCTGCAGGAACGACACGGATTCGAGGTTCTCGCGCCCGC
>JANXXW010000511.1 GCA_025350425.1 Rhodospirillales bacterium | reverse complement strand
CGCCGCTCCGGTGACGCTGGCCGCCGGGCACAGTGCCTCCGTGCCCCTGCTCGACCGCGAGGTGCCGGCCGATCGCATCGATCTCCTGACCTCGGACAGCGCCCACCCGCTTGCCGCGATCCGCATCACGAACGACACCGGCGTGAGCCTGCCGGCGGGCGTGCTGACATTGTACGACTCTGCATCCGATAAGGCGCCCTATGCCGGCGACGCGCGCCTCGGCGGCTTGCCGGATGGAGAACGACGTTTGTTGTCCTTTGCCGAGGATCTCCGGACGACGGCGGAATGGCGTCGCGCCGAGAACGTGTCGATCGCCTCCCTTACCGCCGCGCGCGGCGTCCTGCGGCTGGAGCAGCGCAACCGCGTCAACCTGCGCGTAACGCTGACGGGCGCGGCGCACGAGGCCCGCCGCGTGTTGGTCGAGAGACCAAAGGTCACGGGGGTCGCGCTGGTGCTTGAGGACGGCCGCAAACCGGACGAGGAAACCCCTACCGCTTGGCGGATCGCCGTCGACCTGACGCCCGGCGAGGTCAAGACGGTGGCGATGAACCTCGACCGCGTGACCCGCCAGCAGGTCACACTGGCAAATGACACCGGCGCGCTTGTGCGGGTGCTCGGCCTCCAAGGCCTTACCCCCGAGGCGCGAGCCGCCCTTGAGCGCGTGGCTTCCCTGCGCGCCGCCGAAGCCACGCTGGAAAGTGAGCATGACCGTGTGCAGACGCAGATCGACGCGGTCGAGAAGGACGAGGCCCGTATCCGCGAAAACCTCGCCGCCGTTCCCAGCGGCGATGCGCTACGCGGTAGGCTGACGCGACAGCTCGACGCCGATGAAACCCGCATCGCGCAACTCTCCGCTCAGCTTGATCGAGCCGCCCAGGCGACCGCAGCGGCCCACAAGGCCACTCTCGACGCAATCGGCACGCTCACGCTTTGATATCGGCGCACTCCAACAGCGATCCCACGGGGACCTTGGGAAGTCCCTCGGGCGGGAACGGCGCCAGGTTGATCACGAACGACTCGGCGCACGCGCGCCAGCTAAACCGCTCCGCGTGCGCCCGGCACGCAGCCCTGTCGGCGTCCAGCGCCCGCATTGCCGCCGCGCGAAGATCCGTGTCCAGCGCGCCGACAACGCCGTCCGCCTCGGCCAGCACGTCGCGTGGCCCGGTCACTGGGTAAGCCGCAACCGGCGTGCCGCACGCCAACGCCTCCAGGATCACCAAGCCGAATGTGTCGGTCAGGCTCGGGAACACGAACACGTCGGCCCCCGCATAGGCACGCGCCAACGGCGCGCCGTGGCGCGGGCCGGTGAAGTGGACGCCCGGATATTTCCGCTTCAGCGAAGCCAGTTGCGGACCGCCGCCCACGACCACCTTCGATCCCGGCAGGTCGAGGTCGAGGAAGGCACCGATGTTCTTTTCCACCGCCACGCGGCCGACATACAGGAACACCGGGCGCGGCAGATCCCATTGCTCGCGGGGTTCCGGCCTGAACAGTTCCAGGTCGACGCCCCGCGACCAGGCACGGACATGACGGAAGCCGCGCGCCGTCAGATCCTCGCGCAGGCTGGCCGTCGCCACCATCACGCCGACGCCCGCATTGTGAAACCGCCGGAGCCACGCGTACAGCGGTCCGGTCGGCAGGCCGATGCGCGCCTGCACGTATTCGGGGAAGCGTGTGTGGAACGCCGTGGTGAACGGCTTGCCGCGCCGCAGCGCCCAGGCCCGCGCGGCGATGCCGAGAGGACCTTCGGTGGAGATGTGCAGCGCGTCGGGCGCGAAGCTCTCGATCAGCCGCACAAGGCGACGGCGCGGCAGCAGGGACAGACGGATGTCGGGGTAGGTCGGGCATGGCAGGGTGCGAAAACGATCCGGCCCGATCACCTCCACCTCATGCCCCATCGCCGCCAACTCTCCGGCGACGGTGGAGAGCGTGCGGACCACCCCGTTCACCTGTGGCAGCCAGGCGTCCGAGATGATCAGGATGCGATGTGGACCGGATCGGGGCTCAACCAGCTTGCGCGACTTCACGGCGTGGCGCCAGGAACGAAAGGCGATTGATCGCCGCCCAATCGATAAGCTCAAGCCGCCCATCTTCGTGCTCGACCAGCGCCGTGCAGCTCTCAACCCAGTCGCCATCATTGTAATATCGCACCCCGTTCACCTCGCGCATTTCGGCGTGGTGGATGTGTCCGCACACGACGCCGTCGAACCCGCGCCGGCGCGCCTCCGTGGCCAATGCCACCTCGAATCGGTCGATTGCCTTGACCGCTTCCTTCACCTGACGCTTCAACCACGCGGACAGTGACCAGTAGGGGTAGCCGAGCCTGCGGCGGATGGCGTTGAAGTAGCGGTTGGCGACTAGCGCGCCGGTGTAGGCGCTGTCGCCGAGCAGGGCGAGGAACTTGGCGTAGCGCACCACGCTATCGAACTCGTCGCCATGCATCACCAGAAGGCGCTTGCCATCGGCGGTAATGTGCTCGGCCTCGCGGCGCAGCTTCACGCCAGCGATCTCGAGGCCCATCGACAACCAGTCGCGGAACATTTCGTCATGATTGCCGGGAATGTAGGTGACCTCGGTCCCCGAGCGCGCCTTCTTCAGAATCAGCCGCAGGACCTCGTCGTGGTCGGCGTCCCAGTACCAGGACTTCCGCAGCCGCCAGCAATCAACGATGTCGCCGACCAGGAAAAGCTGATCGCAACTGGAACGACGCAGAAAATCAGCGAGGAAACCGGCGCGTGCGCCGCGTGTGCCAAGATGTACATCGGAAACGAAGATCGCTCGATAGCGAGTCGTCGCGATTGGCTGAGCCGGCAGAATTGAGGAATTCATAACCAGGCTAAAGACACGAGTGGCGCTGCGTCGCGCACGTGAAGTTTAAGTGACTGGAACTTAAAAGACGTTCTTTGCCAATATCATAACAAAGCAATAGGGTTGTCATTCCCTGGTCATGGGGAGCGCGCATAGTTGTAGGTCTTGCCTTACTGTTCCTCAGCTTTTCTCCGTTGTTCATGGCGGCTCATACGAATGCTAATCATCTACAACCCAGCTGCTGGACGGCGCCGCGCCCAACTCCTGTGGCGGGTACTTGATGTGATGTCCGGCAGCGGCGTGAAGTTGGAACTGGCCGAGACGCGGCACGCCAGACACGCCATCGATCTTTCGCGCGATGCTGCCAAACGTGGCGTCCGGCTGATCGTGGCGGCTGGCGGTGATGGCACCATCGCCGATGTCGCGAACGGGATGAACGGCTCGGACTGCCGACTCGGTATCATCCCGCTTGGAACTGCGAACGTCTTGGCGCACGAGCTCGGCCTGCCGTTCGCGCCGGCCGCGGTCGCGGCAGCGTTGGCGTTCGGACGCACCAAGCCGCTATGGCCGGGCATAGCCCATTTCAGCACCGAGTCGCGCGTGTTCGTGCAGATGGTCGGCGCGGGCTTCGACGCGCAGGTGGTGCACCGCCTGTCGCTCGGGATGAAACGCGCCATCGGGCGGGGCGCCTACGTCGCGCAGAGCCTGCGCGAGATGGCACGATACTCGTTCGCACCTATCCGGGTTCGCATCGACGGCAAGCTCGTCGAAGCCGGCAGCGTGGTGGTGTCCAAAGGCCGCTTCTACGCCGGCTGCTACACGCTGGCCCCGGATGCCACGCCCACTGAACCCGGCTTCACCGTTGCCCTGTTCAACGCACATGGCCCGCTCGCCGCAATGATGTATGGCGCCGCCCTGCCGCTCGACCAGATGGCCCGGGTGCCGGGCCTGCGCCTGATCCGCGCGCGCCATGTAGAGATCGAGTCAGCCGACATACCCGCGCAAGCCGACGGCGATCCTGCCGGAAGCGCCCCGCTGACTGTGACGGACGCGGCTGGGCCGATCCGCGTGGTCGTCGCATAAGGGGGCATGGTCCCCGAAATCCTGTTCCGCGACCTCCGCTACGCAATACTGAACAAGCCCGCCGGCACCCCCGTGCATCCCGGCCCGCAAGGCGGCCCCAGCATGGAGGATTGCTTCCCCTCGCTTTCCCGCCGCCGCGACGGCCCATGGCTAGCCCACCGATTGGATGCCGACACCGCCGGATGTCTTGTGGTCGCGTTGCGCAAGACGGCGCTGCTGGAAGCGCAGGCTGCGTTCGCGTCGGGCCGGGTCGAGAAGGTCTACTGGGCCGTGGTACGCGGCAGACCCGCCCGCGATCACGGCATCGTCTCCGCCCCATTGTTAAAGCGGTCCACCCGAGAAGGCTGGCGCATGGATGTGGACGCCGCTGGCCAAAAGGCCGTCACCGAATGGCGGCTGCGCGGTTCGGACGGGGATACCAGTTGGCTGGAATTGCGGCCGCGCACCGGGCGCACTCATCAGGTGCGGGTGCATTGCGCTACCCTGGGTTGCC
>JANXXW010000427.1 GCA_025350425.1 Rhodospirillales bacterium | reverse complement strand
CCTGTACGAAAGCATGATCCATCCCATCACCATCCTTTCCACCCTGCCATCGGCCGGCATCGGCGCGCTGCTGGCCTTGCGGCTGTTCGGGTTGGATCTCTCGCTGGTGGCCCTGGTTGGCATCGTGCTGCTGATGGGCATCGTGAAGAAGAACGCCATCATAATGATCGACTTCGCCATTGATGCCGAACGGGAGCGTGGCATCTCCCCCGAAGCCGCCATTGAGGAAGCCTGCCTGCTCCGGTTCCGACCCATCATGATGACCACGATGGCAGCCTTGCTCGGCTCGCTTCCGCTGGTCCTCGAAAACGGCACCGGCTCCGAACTACGCTTCCCACTCGGCGTCACGATCGTCGGAGGATTGCTGCTGAGCCAGTTGCTGACGCTGTTCACCACGCCTGTGATCTATCTGGCACTGGAGCGGATGCGCCTGCGCTGGGCTGGCCGTCGCCTGCGCGCCACGCCAAGCCCGGCCGAGTAACGCCAGTGCTGTCCATACTCGATCGTCAGTGCATGGAGCGCGGCAGTGTCAGACGGCGCTTTGTAACAGCGAAGCCGTGGGCGGCACTCCCATGAACTTCTCCGCCATCTTCATCCGCCGTCCAATCGCCACCATCCTGCTCTCAGTCGGCCTCCTGCTTTCGGGTGCCGTCGCCTACGGTTTCCTGCCGGTGTCTCCGCTTCCCAGCATCGACATTCCCACCATCGTGGTGTTCGCCGGCCGGCCGGGTGCCGATCCGGAAACCATGGCGACCTCCATCGCGGCCCCGCTCGAACGCCGTCTTGGCGAGATCGGTGGCGTCACCGAGATCACCTCGATCAATTCCACCGGCACCACCAGCGTCATCGTCCAGTTCGACATCAACCGGGACATCGACGGCGCCGCGCACGATGTGCAAGCGGCCATCAACGCCGCGACCTCCGATTTGCCATCCGACCTGCCGACGCGGCCCTACTTCCGCAAGTTCAATCCCGCCGACGCGCCGATTCTCACCATCGCGCTTACGTCGGACACGCTCTCGACGGCGCAGATATATGATGCCGCCGACACCATCCTCGGTCAGCGTCTTGCCCAGGTGAACGGCGTTGCCCAGGTCACCATCAACGGCGCCGAGAAGCCGGCGGTCCGTGTAAGGCTCGATCCCGCGGCGTTGGCCGCCGCCGGCCTGTCCGCGCAGGACGCCTACGTCGCCATCCGCAACACCAACGTGAACGGCGCGCTTGGCGGCTTCGAGGGACCGGAGCGCGCAGAGACCATCGGGCTCAACAATCAGCTGACCAAGGCGCGCGGTTACCGCTCGCTGGTGCTTAAAAGCGTCAATGGCGCGGTCGTGCGCCTGTCCGACGTGGCGTCCGTGGTGGATGGCGTCGCCAATAGCCGCCTCGCCGCGTGGTTCGGCCAGAAGCCCGCGATCCTGCTCACGATGACCAAGTCGGCAGGCGCCAACGTGATCCAGACTGTCGAAAGCATCAAGGCGATGTTGCCGCTGCTGCAAAGCTGGATGCCCGCCGACATCAAGCTCAGCATCGTCGTCGATCGTACTGCCACAATCCGCGCCAGCGTGGACGACGTGCAGATCACGCTGCTGATCACCGTGGCGCTCGTGCTCATGGTCGTGTTGCTGTTCATGCGACGCGCCATTCCCACGATCGCGGCCGGCGTAACCGTGCCGCTGTCCATTGCGGGCACGCTGGCGGCCATGTGGTACGAGGGTTTTGCTCTCGACAATTTCTCTCTCATGGCCCTTACCATCTCGGTCGGCTTCGTGGTGGACGATGCCATCGTCATGATCGAGAACATCGTTCGGCACATTGAGCGGGGCGAGACCCCGCTGCAGGCCGCATTCAACGGGTCGAAGCAGATCGGCTTCACGGTCATGTCGATCAGCGTCTCGCTCGTCGCGGTGTTTATCCCTGTGCTGTTCATGCCCGGCATTCTCGGCCGTCTGCTGCACGAATTCGCGGTCACGTTGACCATGGCTATCGCGATCTCCGCTGTTGTATCCCTGACCCTCACGCCGATGATGTGCGGATTGCTGATGCGCGACGCCAATCCACCCAACCCGCGCAGCGCCTGGGGCCGGGTCGATCGGGTGGTGGAGGCCGGCTTCGTCGGCGCGCAACGTTTCTACGCCAGGACGCTCGGCTGGGCCTTGCGCTGGCGCCGCTTCATGCTGGTCGTGACCATCGCCACGGTCGGCCTGACGGTCTGGCTCTATACGGTGATCCCCAAGGGCTTCTTCCCAACGCAAGACACCGGCCTGATTCAGGGCGGGACCGTCGCCAGTCCCGACGTGTCGTTCGCGGCCATGACCGTGCGCCAGCGCGACGTGGTGGACGTGCTGCTAAAAGACCCTGCCATCGCGACTGTCGAATCTACCATTGGCGTCACCAGCGGCTTCGCCTCGCTCAACCGGGGCGGGCTCACCATCGGCCTTAAGCCAGAATCTGAGCGCAAAGCAACGTCTGAGCAGATCATCACCCGCCTGCGCCCACAGCTTGCCCGCATCGGTGGTGTCCAGACGTATCTGTACTCGGCGCAGGATTTGCGCGGGGGAGGGCGGTCCGGTGGCGCCAATCAATACGTACTGCTTGACGAGAACCTCACCGAGTTGCGCGAATGGACACAGAAACTGGAGGACAAGCTTCGTACCGTCCCGGGCTTGGTTGATGTAAGCAGCGACCAGGACCGTTCCGGTCCGCAACTAAACGTCGTCATCAACCGCGAAGCTGCGTCGCGCCTCGGAGTCAGCGTTGCTGCGATCGACCACGCCCTCAACACCGCATACGCCCAACGCCAAATCTCAATTATCTACACCGACCGCAACCAGTACCGCGTGGTCGAGGAGATCGACCCGGCCATCCAGGGCGAAGGCGCGCCCCATGGGCAGAGGCCACTCATAATGGACGGTCAGGCCGCCCGAGACGCGCGGAACGCCCGCCAGGCCCAGTTCGGTCCGGACCGGGAAGATCGGGTTGGCGCGACGAAGTTCCGGGTCGT
>JANXXW010000409.1 GCA_025350425.1 Rhodospirillales bacterium | reverse complement strand
CAAAATCTCCGGCGACGGGGGAGCGTGCGGCCTTACCCTGGTGGGTGGAGCGGTGGGTAACGTCTAAACAGTCAGCCAACCTACTGTAAACATAAAAGGATTGGCGGACAGGGTGGGATTCGAACCCACGGAACGCTTGCACGTTCGCCAGTTTTCAAGACTGGAGCCATCAACCGCTCGGCCACCTGTCCATCCGTTTTAGCAAATCCTGGCAATAGCTTATCCGATCGCCTGGTTTTCCGCCAGGGCAGTGGCTCCGTCACCCAGCATGAATATCATACCTCCCGGCACCCTTCGACCCTTACCGGCTCCCAACGACGAAGAGTCCGCAGGAAACCTGACCAAAGGCGCACTGCGAGGAGCATCGACTACCCTGATTCGGCTTTGGAAGAGGGCTCTGGCGCATGTGTGGACACCCCTCGGAGCGTTGAACACGTGAGCGCATATTTCCAAGTCGCCGGTCCGAGGCAGTTAAAAACGACGATTTTCTCTGTCAAGTTCCCAGTTAACAGGGATGTCTAGGCAGAAAACTTCGCGCCAAGCTGCCTCCACCGCCAATCCCTCGGAGTTATCGCGTGCCTGCCTTGACTAAAGGGTAGCATGGCGTGGTGTCGGAAATCGTCTAGTTCATGTATCATGATTGCAGTTCCGAAACTCCGCCGTCCTTTCGTGCTCGCGTCGGTCATGGCCGGCATGTTCATGATTGCGATCGAGGCCACCATCGTCTCGACCGCGATGCCGCAGATCGCGGGTCAACTTGGGGACCTGCACCTCTACTCGTGGGTGTTCTCGTCGTTTCTGTTGACACAGACCACGACGACCGTGGTGTTCGGCAAGCTGGCTGACCTGTATGGCCGCAAGCCAGTCCTGTTGTTTGGCATCGCCGTGTTTCTGGCGGGCTCGATTTTATGCGGCCTCGCCTGGTCCATGCCTTCGCTGATTGCGTTCCGGCTTATCCAAGGGATCGGCGCGGGCGCCATCCAGCCGGTTTGCCTGACCGTCGTCGGCGATCTCTATTCGGTCGCGGAACGCGGGAAGATCCAGGCCTATCTCGCCAGCGTCTGGGGCGTCTCCTCGGTGTTCGGGCCACTCGCCGGCGGCCTCATTATCCAGGATCTCAGCTGGGCCTGGATATTCTGGATCAACGTGCCCATCGGCATCGCCGCCGCAGCCGGCTTCATAGTCTTCCTGCGCGAGAACGTGGCCAGCGAGAAAAAGGCGGTGGATGTTCCAGGCGCGATCCTGTTCGCCGGGGCGGTGGCGCTGTTCATGGTGGCGTTGACGGAGGCCGGATCGTCGAACGGGACGACGGCGCTCGCGGCCGCGTGCGCCTGTGCCGTGGTGGCGCTGCTGTTCGTCATACAGGAACGGCGCGCCGCCGATCCGATGGTTGATTTCGTCCTGTGGGCGCGTCGTCCGATCGCCACCGCCAATGCCGCCACGCTGTTGAGCGGGATGGCCATTATCGGCCTCACCACGTTCCTGCCCATGTATGTGCAGGGCGTGTTAAACCAGTCGGCGTTGGTAGCTGGTTTCGCGCTTACGATGATGGTGCTGGGTTGGCCGATCGGGGCCACGGTCGCGGCAAAGAACTTCTCCCGGCTTGGCCTGCGTAGAACGATGCTGATCGGTGCGGCATTCCTGCCCGTGGGCGCGCTCGCGTTCGTGGTCCTGGGGCTGGGCAGTTCGCCCATCATCGCAGGGCTGGGCTCGATCGTCATGGGGCTGGGCATGGGCCTGGTGAGCACATCCGCCATCGTGCTCATCCAAAGCAGCGTGGGCTGGGACGAGCGAGGTTCCGCCACCGCGTCCAACGTCTTCTCACGCAATCTCGGCAGTACGCTGGGTGCCACTGTCCTCGGCGGCATCCTGAATATCAGCCTGGAGCATGCGGCACTCGGCAACCGGGCGGTTGACTTCGAACAGATACGCCAGTTGCTCGACCATTCCGGAGCGGCGATCGGCAACGGCGCCGTGCGCGTCGCTTTGGGCCAGTCTCTGCACCTCACATTCTGGGCCGTGTTCCTGATCACGATACTGACCTTGCTCCTGGCCACGCTGGTGCCGTCCGTGCCTCTCCAGGCCGGTACACGCGAAATGACGGTGGAGTAGCCCGGCCTCAGTGCGCGTCCGCCGACGGCACCCTGGGGTGCAGTGATTTCCCGCATCAGGGAAACCAGCATCGCCGCCATGATGGTGCGGAAGGCGCCGGCGTAGGCGGGGGGGTGACTCGTGGGCCGCGAGCCGTCGTCAGCCGCTCTCCCGCAGCACCAGTTTGAACCCAAGGTCAATCCGCCGTGGCCCAGCCCGGCTAAGCGTCAGCCCAGCCGCCGCCTTGCCAATGGCGGTCCCATGCACGCGCACCGTGCTGAGCGTTGGCGCGATCAGCCGCCCCATCTCCAGATCGCCCAGCCCGATCACCGCCACCGGCTGAGCAGGACCCGGACCGTCCCGTAGCAGTCCCGCCCGCCGCAGCCCGGACATCAGCCCGATCGCATGGGCATCGTTGGCGGCGAACACGGCGTCGGTCTTCGGCAGCCGAGCCAGAACAGTCCCGGCGGCGGTGGCGTCCCGCTCCAGAATCAACCGCTGCGGCATCGCCAGCCCGGCCGCAAGTGCCGTGTCTCTGAAGCCTAGCCAGCGACGACCCGCACGCGGGTCGTCGCCGCCGATGAACGCGAGGCGCTGGCGTCCCTGCGCCGCCATATGCGACGCCACTGCTGCCCCTGCCGCATAATTGTCGAAGCCGGCCACCGCGTCGATCGGCTCCTCCGGCAAGTCCCAGGTCTCGACCACCGGGATGCGCGCCTGCCGCAGCAACCGTGCCCCGTCGGCTGTGGCGGGCGATCCCACCATGATCAATGCCTCCGGCCGCCGCGCCAGCAGCGCCGCCAGGATGCGGTCCTCCCGCACATGGTCGTACCGCGACTGCGCCAGTACCACTGCGTAGCCCAATGGCTCCAGCGTATCGGACAACCCCTGCACCGTGTCGGCGAAGATCGAATTGGCGATCGTCGGCACCAACACTCCGATCGCGTTGCTCCGCGCTGTTACCAGCGACCCGGCGACCTGGTTGGGCACATAGCCCAGTTCCCGCATCGCCGCTTCGACCCGAACGCGCGTCTGCGGCTTGACCAAAGCCGGCAGCCGAACCACCCGGCTGACGGTGATCGGTGACACGCCGGCCCGCTCGGCTACGGCGGCCAGGGTCGGCGAGGGATCGTCGGGCCTGGTGGTGTCCATCAGCCTTACGCCTACCGGATGGCGGAGTTTCATGCACGAACAGGTTGCAATCAGCAAAATGACAGCGCTATCATTCCTCTAGCCACACATTCCGAACGAACACATGGCCCGCCCAGCGGGCTTGATAGGACCGGCAGATGATCTCGCAAAGCGACGTGAACGCCTACCAGCGCGACGGCCTGGTGGTGGTGCCCGAAGTGCTTGGCACCGAAATCCTCGCCCATATGCGCGATGTCGTCGCAGAGCTCGTCGCGGCCTCGTCCAGCACCACAGAACACACATCCGTCTATGACCTGGAACCCGGCCACACCCCCGAGGCCCCGCGGGTTCGCCGCATCAAGACGCCGCATAAGGTGCATAAGCTTTTCGACGAGATCGTTCGCAGCCCAGCTGTGATCGACATCCTCAAGCAATTGATCGGCCCCGGCCTGCGGCTTCACGGCTCCAAGCTCAATATGAAATCCGCCCATTACGGCTCTCCTGTAGAGTGGCACCAGGATTGGGCCTTCTACCCCCACACCAACGATGATGGCCTCGCCATCGGCGTGCTGCTGGACGACACTGACCTTTCCAACGGCCCTATGCTGGTGACCCCCGGCACCCACACCGGCGAGGTCTGGAGCCATCACGGCGAGGATGGCCGGTTCGCTGGGCTGATCGACCCGGACCTGATCCAGACCGAGATCGCCCGCG
>JANXXW010000385.1 GCA_025350425.1 Rhodospirillales bacterium | reverse complement strand
GCCAGCGCGATCGGGGCCAGCAGCAACACCAGCAGCAACACGGCCAGGGCGGCGGCCCGTGGCCAGTCGTGGTTGTCGAAGAATTCGCTCCAGATCACCCGGCCCATGGTCTGCGACGCGCCGCCGCCCAGCAGCTCTGGGATGACGTACTCGCCCATCGCCGGCACGAACACCAGGGCGAACCCGGCCAGCACCCCCGGCAACGCCAACGGCCAGGTGATTTCGGCGAACACCCGCGCTGTCGTTGCGCCAAGATCGCGGGCCGCTTCCTCCAAGGCGGGGTCGAGCGAGGCCAGCCGCGCCTGTAACGGCAGCACCATGAACGGCAGGTAGGCGTAGACGATGCCGACATACATGGCGAAGTCGGTGTGCAGCATCGGGATCGGCGGAATCCCGAGCAACCCCGTCGCCGCGTTGATCCAGCCATCGTCGCGCATCAGCCCGACCAGGGCCGCGATGCGGAGCAGGAAGCCAGTCCAGAACGGCAGCATCAGGCCGAGCAGCAGCACCGGACGGCGCGCGGGCGGCTGGCGGGCGATGGCGGACGCCAACGGAAACCCCAGTAGCAGGCACAGCAGCGCCGAGATGCCGGCTATGCGGATGCTGCTCACGAAAGCTCCGGCGTAGAACGGGTCGGTCAGGACGGCAGCGAAGTTGGCGGCGTCCAGGCCCATCGTGTAGGGCGGCACGCCATCGCCGGTGGTGGCCAGCGCGATGACCAGAAGCAGCGCTGCCGGGCAGGCGACGAACAGGATCAGCCAGATCCAGCCCGGCAGAAGCGCGCGCAACTCCCCCTTGCCTAACCTGCGCTTTTGAACCGCGCCCACATGCGGGAGCGGGCGCGGGTGGCGTCGGGCGAGACGGCGCGGACGGTGAAGGTGCGGGCCATCAGCTCGGGTGTGGGATAGGTGCCGACATCCTCGGTGATATCGCGCGCGATCCCGGCACGGCTGGCCGGCACGGCGTTGGCGTAGCGGACCGTGTTGGTAATCCCGGCCATCACATCCGGCTGCAGCACGAAGTTGATGAACGCCAGCGCCTCGGCCGGATGGGGCGCGTCCTTGGGGATGGCCAGCATGTCGAACGCGATCTGCGCGCCCTCCTTGGGCAGCACGTATTTCACCGCGACACCCCGGGCGGCCTCCTTGGCGCGCGCGGGGGCCTGGATCACGTCGCCGGAGTAGTCCAACGCGAGGCAGGTCTCACCCGACGCCAACTGCTCGATCGCCCCGCCGCTGGCAAACGCGCGGATGAAGGGCCGGATGGCCAGCAACGTCCGCTCCACGGCGGCGAGGTCGGCGGGCGCCGCGCTGTCGGGGTCATGGCCGAGATAGTGCAGCACCGACGGGATCACGTCGGTCGCACTGTCGAGCATGGTGATGCCACAAGGCGCGATCCGCCGCGCGTTCTCCGGCTTGAACAGCAGTTCCCAGCTATCGAGCGGGGCGCCCGGCGCCAGCTTGGTCACCTTCGCGACATCCACACCGAGCCCGGTCGTGCCCCACAGATAGATCGCCCCATAGCGGTTGCCGGGATCGGAGGCGGCGACACGGGCCATCAGCGCCGGGTCGAGGTTCGCGAGATTCGGCAGCTTCGCCCGGTCGAGCGGTTGCAGCGCCCCGGCCCGGATCAGGCGCGAGAAGGTCGGCTCGCTGGTCGGCACCACCACATCATAGCCGGAATGCCCGGCCAGCATCTTGCCCTCCAGCGTCTCCAGGCTGTCGTATACGTCATAGCGGACATGGATGCCGGTTTGTGTCTGGAACCTCTCGATCGCCTTCGGGTCGATGTAGTCGGACCAGTTGAAGACGTTGAGTTCACGGGTCTGGGCGTGCGCGGGCACGATAAGCCCGCACAGCACTGCGGCGGCCAGCATTCGTCCTACAATTCGCATCCGGGGCTCCCTGATTTGCCCAACCCTAGCATCATCGCCGCCGCGCGCACCTGTTCCGGCGATAGGCCGCGAACGCGCATGTCGCGCAGGGTTTGGGCACGGTCTCGCTTGGCGAGGCGACGGCCGGCGGGGTCAGTCAGCAAGCCATGATGCGCGTAGATCGGTGCCGGCCAACCCATCAGGGTCTGCAGCACGCGATGCACGTCAGTGGCCGGCCGCAGGTCGACACCGCGCGTGACCAGGCTGACGCCTTGCTGGGCGTCATCATTGGTCACACACAGATGGTAGCTGGCGGGCGCGTCCTTGCGGGCGAGCACGACGTCGCCGAACCTCTCCGGGGCGCAGGCGCGCGGCCCCTCCCCTTCCTCGATGAACCAGAGCGGCCCGGTGATCCCAAGGGCGGCCCCCATGTCGAGGCGCACGGCACGCGGGTCGCCATGCGCGATGCGTGCCTCACGCTCGCGCGGTGACAGCGCCCGGCACGTGCCGGGGTAGATCGGCGCGCCACCCGGGGCGTGCGGGGCGGAGCCGGAGGCCGTCGTCTCGCGCTCTATCTCGGTTCGGGTGCAGAAGCAGGGATAGACGAGGCCGCGCGCTGCGAGAGCCGCCAGCACGCCGGCATAGTCCGCCATGTGTTCGGATTGCATCCGCACTTCCCCGTCCCAGTCGAGCCCGAGCCACGCGAGGTCCTCCATGAGATCACGCGTATACTCAGGACGGCAGCGGCCAGGATCGATGTCCTCGATCCGCAACAGGAAACGCCCGTCACTCTCGCGGGCGCGGCGCCAGGCCGTCAGGGCCGCGAGGGCGTGGCCGAGATGCAGGTGGCCTGTCGGGCTCGGGGCGAAGCGGGTGGTATGCATTGATGAACGATCAATGACGGTGGGATGAAAGCGAACAGGGCTGACTTGCGACACGCCCGGACGAATGCCAGACTTGCGCCTGTATCAGACTAACTTACCTGTCAGACTTCAAGTCGTAAGCGACGGAGTGGCCTTTGCCTGATGGCGGTCAATACTTTCCGGCTCTCGTGCTCAACGCTGATTTTCGTCCGTTGTCCTATTTCCCGCTTTCGGTAT
The DNA here is from genome assembly GCA_025350425.1 of Rhodospirillales bacterium. Lineage (GTDB taxonomy): Bacteria > Pseudomonadota > Alphaproteobacteria > Acetobacterales > Acetobacteraceae > JANXTF01. Next base: position 3,974 of record JANXXW010000385.1, on the reverse strand, counting down.
GGGCATGGCAGGACGCGGTCAAGGCTGTGTTCCTCGATCGCGTTTCGGTGCTGAACGAGTATGAGACTGAGGTCCACTCGCCCAGCATGAAGATGCGCCTACCCAGCGTGATCGCGCTGAAGGACTATATCCCAGCCGCCCGCAAGCCTGCCTTCACCCGATTCAACGTGTTCCTGCGCGACGCGTTCGAGTGCCAGTATTGCGGCCACCGCCAGCCGGCCCCCGATCTCACCTTCGATCACGTCATTCCGCGCTGCCGGGGCGGGCGTACCACGTGGGAAAACGTGGTCACCGCGTGCGGCGCCTGCAACCTCCGCAAAGGCAGCCGCCTGCCGCACGAGTGCCACATGCACCCGCGCCTCAAGCCCGAGCAACCCTCCACCTGGGAATTGCAGGACAACGGCCGGGCTTTCCCGCCGAACTACCTTCACGAAAGCTGGCGGGACTACCTGTATTGGGACAGCGAGCTGGAGAGCTAACCCATCCTTACGCAGCGACACGGCAAGAATTCGGCGGCGAATATCGCGTAAGCTGCCGATCGTGTTTGTGGATTGGGTGGTGACCCCGTCGATGGGGAGAAATCGGCAATGATCCTCCTGCTCTATTCACTCCTTCGCACCGATTATGATGGGACTTTCCTGATTGCTGATCGAAAATAAATATGTCGTCGTCATTGCGGTTCTGGCATTTCTCGCGGTGCTGTGGCTTTCGCACGGAAGTCTGTTCGCAGCGTTCGGCGCACTTGCATTCATCTCCGGAATTGGCTGGGCCATCCGACGGATGACTCGTCACCGGCCAGACCCTGACGCGTAGATTTCGCAATTAACCCGTTTGGCGAGGACATAGCCTTGTTTCAGGCCTCCTACGCGTTGACCGGAGTGTTTTCCGAAGCCGCCCCTCAGTGCCAAAGCTGCATACGTCTTCCCTTACGATCGGACGCCTGAGCCCCGTGCGCTGACCAGTTCGACAGTGAAAACTTTCCGGCACTACGTGCGCGGTCATGCTGACGCTGGCCACTCCCGGCGCTGCGAAGCTCCGTCGTCGGCTGTAAGCGATTCAAACGAGGCAAGTCACGAGATGCCTGGGTCAGCCGACAAAACCCAGCGTTTCAGCCCAACTCGTGTAATGGGATCAGAGCAGCGTAATCAGCTGCTTGCCCGCATCCGCGCAGGCATAGCAGAAATTTGCCGCCGCGTAGATCGCCACCCCCCGCGTGCCAAACGTGCAAGTGGCTCCCATCTGGCCCGTCCAGGTGTCCTTCGTCTTCAGCTCCTTGATCGAGGCCAGCGACGAATTGGCGAATTTAACCCCGATCACCTTCTTCTGGTGCAGCTCGACGATGTCTTTCATCATCTCGGTGACTTTCTTGCCCATGCGCCGATCCAGGTTGATCTGCGACGTGGACAGCAGGCGGTCCGGCGTCTTGCCCAGGTTTCTCGTGATGACCTCGATTTTGCCGGACATTTTGTCCGTCTCGGCCTCCAGCTTGCTGAGCAGACCATTGAATTGCTTTGCCCTCGACTCGGTCGTGCTCAGCGCCTTGACCATGTCCTTGGCGAACGGGAGCATTCCGGCCACTACCTCCTTGGCGACTTGCTTGCCTTTCGAAGCCTTCTGGCCCTTGGCGTCCTTCTTGGCCGCGTCGCGTTGCGCGTTCAGCTTGTTCACCGACTCCATGTCTTTGACCAATTCGGCCCAGACCGTATCGATGTCCTTCGAGTAGGTCTGAATGGCCTTAGCGATGTCCATGATACCCTTGCAGGCGGCCACGATGTTCATCCAGGCCGTGCCAAAGGTGAGCACGGCGGAAGCGATCGCCACGGCGACTCCGATCGAGCCCAGCACGATCTTGACCTTCGATTTGGTCTGAAAATCCTTCAGGTCTGACCTGCGCTGCAGGTATCCCTTCCACGCCGCCTGGGTCGCCACGTCCACGCGGTCCTGCACGATCGTGCCGTAGTGTCGCAGGACCTCGTTTGCCTCAACCGTTTTGGCTGCCAAAATCGACGGGTCGGCAGCGATCTTGGCTTCCACTGAAATTATGGTCTTGCGGAACGCGTCGCGAACGATTTCCAGTTCTTTCAGAGCGGCGTCGCCAAGCTCCTGCGCGCGCAAACCGGCCTGCCCGCTATCGATCAGCTCCTTGAAGACCTTGTCGCACTCTACATCGACGGTGATCGGGATCGGGTTCACCTTGAGGAACACCGTTTTTACACCGGCGGCGAGATCAAAGCCGCGAAGTGTATAGGTGGACACCATCTGCCCGCTGGGCCGGGGCGGCTGGGAGGCGAGTTCCACCTCGTGCAGGATACGGTCGATGTTGTTCATCAACGCGGTCAATCCAGCTTTGCCGATGCGGGAACTTGTCGTTTTCAATGCCGCCAGGATGTCCCGTTCATATGCGGTTTTGGCCTGTAACACCTTCGGCATGGCCTTCATGCGCGCCTGATGGCTGCTGGCCACGTCGAACGCCTTGAGGGCGGGGCCGAAGTCGTTTCCCTGGATTAGCGCCATCACGAACTCGGGCGGCACATCCCGCGCCCTGTTTATGAAGCCGTCTTTGACGTCCTTCCATTCCGCGACGAAATTCTTCGGCATGTCCGCCCCAAACCCATAACATTGTTGGGCATAGCCTAGCGGAACTTGTTTGTATTCAGCAACGGCCTGCTGGATCAGATGCGTTCGCTGACCGCGATGGCCACTTTGCAGCCGGCCTTGATAACTCCCGCCAGCACCTTGTAGCCCGGCGTCAGTTCCGCCTCGTTCTCCAGCCCGATATCTCGGTGCTCCAGCTCCTCGGCCCGGAACACTTCGATGGTGTCGCGCAGTTCCGCCTCGTCGTCGCCCAGCGACGCCGATTGCTCGGCGTAGTGCTCGTCGATCGCCTCTTCGACGGCCACCGTGCAGGCCATTGCCGCACGCTCGCCCATAGTCGCTGTGATGGCACCGAGAGCGTAGGCGGCGATGCGCCATAGCGGCAGCAGTATCGTCGGGCGCACCCGGCGTTCGCCGATGAGGCGGGTGAAGGTGTCAAAATGCACCTGCTCCTGCGCCTGCATGTGCCGGAGGATGTCGCCCTTGGCGCCACGGCCGAGTACGGAGAGCTGGCCGGCATAGATCTGTTGGGCGCCATACTCGCCTGCGTGATCGACGCGGATCATGCGGGCGATGCGGGCCTCGGTTGCGGTGTCGCCCGGAAGGGCGCGTGTCTCACTCATGGGAATGTCCTGCTTCGTCTTGTCATGCACATGGCCATGAATCCGGCGACAACGAGGGCAAACACAAAGTTCATCGCCGCCATCGAGACCGGAACACCGGGGATCAGATACGTCGGGTCGTCACAGGGTTTCGAGGGCTTGTCTGGCATGCTAGCGAGCAGGCTGCTCGCGCTGCCGCCGACCAGATGGGGGGCCGCGCATTCCGGCAATGGGCTGGGCCACCATTTCGCCTCCACGCCGACATGGATCGCGGCCATGACAGCCGCTGCCAACACCACCACCACCACCATCGCCAGCGGGATGCGCGCGAACCGGCGTGGCAACAGCAGGCCCACGACGCCCAGGGCTATCGCGATCCGCCACGGCCAACGCTCGACCAGACATAAGGCGCACGGCACCAGCCCAGCGAACCATTCGGACCCGAAGGCCACGCCGAGTGCCGCCCCGCCCGCAAGGATGGCAAGCACGAGCGCGAGGCGGGGGGAAAGGGTCATGGCGGCCATATTGCGCGCGGAAGCCGTGATCGCCAGTCTCACCGGCGAGAATAGGGGGAAGACCGATGATGAAACTATGGGGCCGGGCCAATTCCAGCAACGTGATGAAGGCGGTGTGGCTGATGGAGGAGCTGGGCCTGCCTTACCAGCGCACCGACGTGGGCGGCCCGTTCGGCGGCACCGACACGCCGGAGTATCGGGCCATGAACCCAAACGGCGTGGTCCCCACCCTGGTCGAGGGCGACTTCGTGCTGTGGGAAAG
>JANXXW010000363.1 GCA_025350425.1 Rhodospirillales bacterium | reverse complement strand
CGTCTCCGGCGTCGATCTGGTGCGCCGTACCGACGCGCGCGCGGTGTTCGGGCTGACCACCCCGCTGATCGCCACGAGTTCCGGCGCCAAGATGGGCAAGAGCGCCAAGGGCGCGGTCTGGCTGGTGCCGACCGGCTTTCTGCGTACGATTACTGGCAGTTCTGGCGCAACACCGAGGACGGGGATGTCGGCCGGTTCCTCCGCATGTTCACAGATCTTCCACTATTGGAGATCGCGCGGCTTGAGGCGCTCGGCGGAGCCGAGATCAACGAGGCAAAGAAGGTGCTGGCGACCGAAGCCACCCGCCTCGCTCACGGCGGGGAGGCCGCCGAGGCATCGGCCGAGACGGCGCGGCTCACCTTCGAGCGTGGCGAAGTGGCAGAGTCGCTGCCGAGCGTATCGTTCCCGCGCGCGGATCTGGCCGGGGGAATGACGCTGGTGCGGCTGCTTGTCTTGTCCGGTCTGGTCGCCAGCAACGGCGAGGCGCGGCGATTGATCAAGGGAGGCGGCGCACGAGTGAACGACGTCGCGGTGGTGGACGAAGCCCGGTTGATCGATCTGCGGGACATGCGCGCCGAAACGATAAAGCTGTCCGCCGGGCGCAAGCACCACCGCCTCGTACGCGCGGAGGAAACCGCCATTATTGCCCCCTGAGCCGGGTAATTTCCGGTTGCAGCGCCTCGGCCAGCTTGTAGTAGCCGACCGGAGTGAGATGCAGGTGATCGAACGACATCTGGTCGGTCAGCCGGCCGGCCTGGTCGAGCAGGTGGCGGGCCGCGTCGAAATAGAACACGATCCGGTTATCCGCACATTGCGAGATCAGGACGTTCACGCGGTCATTGACCTGACGCAACGTATCTGACGGCTCGACCCCGCGCGGCAACAAGGCAAGCACCAGTATCTTGGTGGTGGGCAATTGGGCATGTACCAGCCGTACGATCTGGGCGATCCCGAGGGCTGTGTTCTCAGGCGCGCTGCCACCTGCCGTATTGTTGGTTCCAGCGAGCAAAACCAAAATCTGCGGGCGCAGACCCGGCATCTTCATGTGGGACAGGCGATACAGCATCCCTTCCGTCCGGTCGCCACCGATGCCGAGCAAGACTGGAGAGAGCGAGCCGAAGAATTTCTGCAGGATGGGACGGTCCCAGGAGGCGGTGATCGAGTCGCCCACGAACATGAGCCGGACCGAGCCTCGGTCCAACCCGTTGAGCGCCGCGTCGATGGCCGCCGCACCTGCTTTCCAACCAGGAAGATCCAGCTCCTCCGGCAGCGCTGCCCGGGGCATAACGGCGCGTGCGGGCAAAGCGGGGCAGAGTTCGGCCGACATGGCAACGCTGACGCCAAGCGACATGAAGCCAAGCAGCAGGGCAGCCCGGATCACGTGGCTCATCGCTGGTAAGGGGCGTTGAAATCCTGCGCCAGGAACGTGAATGGCGTGCCTCCAGAAACCATGAGCCGCACACTGTAAAGCACGCTGGCATTCAGTTCGCCAAGGTCCGGCATCGTGTTGGCAAACCGAACGTAGGCGAAACCCTCGGGCAGCCTGCCCTTATGCAACGCGATCTGCGCGGCCGCAGGGATTAAGATCGCGACGACAGTGCAGACCGACAGGAAGGTGCCACGCACGGTCAATGCTTCTTCAGTTCTTGGATGACGGGGGACTGTTCAACGCTTCGTTCAGACCCCTGTCGTCCGCGTTGATAGGCTGGCCCATGACACGCTCGGGTATCTCCCAAACCATGAGCTTTGGTGGCGATTCCCGGAACGTGACGCTATCGAGGTAACCCCGAACGGCACGGGCAAACCCGCCACCTGCCGATGCGAAATTCGCCACGGGTGCGCCGATCGCCTCGGCCAGTCGGCCAGCAAAATTGGCGTTCACCGAGTAGGAACTGCCGACCAGTGCCACCTCGATTTTCGGGCCGTCGTCCATCAATCCTGTGGTAGTGGCGACCTCGACCGGGACGGTATGCTCCACATGCTCGCGATCGGCGCGCGGGCGCAGTTCAACGGGCAGGCCGTCTGGGACATGGTCCAGGCTCATCAACCGCAGTAGGTCGCCTGCCCGCTCGTTTTCCGCCGGTTCCGCCTCGGTTCTGAACTTGAAGCTGCGATCGATGGGGGTGGTTATCGCGGCGGCGATGGCGCGGGCGGCGATGGCGGCGCCTCGCTGATTCCAATGCGTGTCGGTCCGGTAAAAAAGCGGGCCGGCATTGCGGTCCGCCGTATTTTGGGCGCCCGCGAAGGCGTCAAACAGGTTGACCGCCGGGATCTGCGCCGCCGTCAGCAGGCGCAACAACTCGGGATAGCGTGCCTCCGCCTGGGAGGAGCGGGGACCGTCCATCTCGTTGCGCATTACTCGCGCCTTATCGGGCACGACAGCTACCAGCAGTCCGATCCCGCGTGCCGCCAAGCGGTCCTGGATGTGACGGAGGGAAGCAACGCGGAAGGCCATGGCGGCTTTGGCGCCGGGAAAGGGCTGCAGTTCCTCGGTAAGGAACAGCCAATCGTCCCGTCCGACCCAGACCTGGGGGCCGCCTGAGGCGAACAGGCGGAAGCGCAGGATGCCGCCAGCGGCC
>JANXXW010000322.1 GCA_025350425.1 Rhodospirillales bacterium | reverse complement strand
GGACTGCAAGGGCTCAGCCTGTTGTCGCCGCCCGACACGCAGGCCGAAGCGACCGCGATTGCCATGGTGCTGCGGGATGCGCTGGAGACCCCTGGGACGCGGGCGGCGCTGGTGACGCCGGATCGGGCGTTGGCTGGGCGGGTCGCGACCGAATTGCTGCGATGGGGCGTGGTGGCTGACGACAGTGCCGGGGAGCAGCTCGCGGAGACTCCGCCAGCGGTGTTCCTGCGTCTGCTGGCCCGCGCCGTCGCGGAGGATTTCGCCCCTGTGGCACTGCTCGCGCTGCTCAAGCATCCGTTCGCCGCGTGTGGCATGGCGCCGGCCGCCTGCCGCGCGGCGGCACGGAAGTTGGAGGAGGCTTGTTTGCGCGGACCGCGTCCGCTGGAAGGTCTGGCGGGACTGCGGGAGGTCGCCGAACGAAAAGGGGCGGAGTGGGCGCCGGGGTTCCTGGCGCGCCTGGAAGCCTGCCTGGACCATCTTTTGCGCCCCGATGCGAGCGTGAGGCTCGCGCCGGCCGAGCACCTTGCCGGACTGATAAGAGCCGCCGAGGCGCTCGCCGGGACCGACATGATTTCTGGACCGGCGGTGCTGTGGAGCAACGAGGAAGGCGAGACCCTGGCCGCGCACCTCGCATCGGCGCTGGACGCGCTCGTGCGCTTGCCCGACCAGGCGCCGCGCAACTTGCCGGGATTGCTGGACGCTCTGCTGGAAGGCACCGTGGTGCGCAGCCGGCGGGCGCTGCGCGGGCGTGGCGGCACAGAACATCCACGCGTGTTCATCTGGGGCCTGCTCGAAGCTCGCCTGCAATCGGTGGATATCATTGTGCTCGGGGGATTGGTCGAAGGCGTCTGGCCGCTGGCGACCGACCCAGGCCCCTGGATGAGCCGTCCGATGCGGCTGCGTGCGGGGTTGCCGAGTCCGGAGGAGGGGGTTGGGCAGGCGGCGCATGACTTCGTGATGGCGGCCTGTTCGGCGCCGGTGGTGGTGCTGTCCTGCCCGCGCCGTCGCGACGGCGCGCCAGCCGTGCCGTCTCGCTGGCTGCTGCGACTGGAGGCATTCCTGGCCGGCCGGGGCATGACGCTGCCACGGCATCCCGCGTCGGACTGGGCGGCGGTGCTGGACATGCCGCGAGATGGGCAGCCGACGCCGGTGGTCCCGCCACGGCCCTGTCCGCCGTTAACGGCCCGGCCGACACGCCTTAGCGTCACGGCGATCGATACCTGGCTGGCCGATCCTTATGCGATCTACGCACGCTATATCCTGCGACTGCGGAAGCTGGACCCGTTGGAGCAGGCCACCGACGCGGCCGATTACGGCAGCATCGTCCATGCCGGGATGCACAAGTTTGTGCAGTTGGCGGGCGCCGACTGGCCGCCTGACGCGCACGAGAAGCTGCGTGCGGCGATGCTGGCGGCCCTGGCCGAAGCCCGGCTGCGGCCGGCGTTGCGCGAATGGTGGGAACCCCGGTTGCTGCGGATCGCCGACTGGGTAGCCGAGCAGGAGGCCGGGCGCCGCAGCCACTTCCCGACCGTGCGGATCGGCTCCGAGGTTGAAGGCAAGTGGCTGCGTGACGGTTTCGAGTTGGTCGGGCGCGCGGACCGGATCGAGATGCGACGCGACGGTACGCTGGCACTCCTCGACTACAAGACCGGCAGGCTTCCCGCCAAGGGCTCAGCCGATTCGGGGGACGCGCCGCAACTGCCGCTGGAAGCAGCCATGGCCGAGTTCGGTGCCTTCGGTGCTGATTTCATGGGCTCGGCCGCGGAGTTGACCTACTGGCACCTGTCCGGCGCCTACGTGGCGGGCGATGCGCGGCCGATCCTCGAGGGCAAGCCCGGCGAGCTTTCACCGTTGATCGCCCATGTCAGCGATAGTTTGGACGAATTGATACGCGACTACCGCAACCCCGCGCGGCCCTATCTGTCGCAGCCCCATCCCGGACGCATGCCACGCTTCTCCGACTATGCCCAACTCGCCCGGGTGGCCGAATGGGGCGGCGGGAACGAGCCCGAATGAGCGTTTCTCCCCGCGACCGTGCCCGCGCAGCGCAGCAGCAGGCCTCCGATCCCGCCGTCTCCGCCTTCGTGGCCGCTTCGGCCGGCTCCGGTAAGACCAAACTGCTGACTGACCGGCTGCTGCGGCTGATGCTGCAGGGCGAGGACCCAAGCCGTATCCAGTGCCTGACCTTCACCAAGGCCGCCGCCGCAGAGATGTCGGTGCGGCTGCAGCGCACGCTCGGCGGCTGGGTGACGCTCGGCGACGCGGCGCTGGCCGCCGACCTCGCCGATCGCGGGCTGGTGACGAACAGCCAGATGCTGGCAGACGCGCGCGGCCTGTTCGCCCGCGTGCTCGACCTGCCCGGCGGAATGCGGATCGGCACAATCCATGCTTTCTGCGAGTCGCTGCTGCGGCGTTTTCCGATCGAGGCCCGCCTGTCGCCGCATTTCCGGGTGATCGAGGAGGCCGATGCCGCCGCCGCCCAGCAGGATGCGCGCGAGGAGATGCTGGCTGGAGCCCATACGCCCGAGCGCCGCGACGCGCTGCGGACGCTGGCCGGCCTGGTGTCGCTGCAACAGCTCGGCAATTTGGTGCAGGGGCTGGAAGGCGACCGGGAGCGGCTGCGCCGGGTGCTCGACCTGCCGGAAGCCGCGTTGCGGCTGGCGCTCGACCGCGTGACCGGAGCCGACCGCACGTTCCAGCTCCCCATCGCCTGGGCCGCCGAGCCTGCGGTGCGCGAGGGCGCCGAGACCGTGTTGACCCATGGCAGCCCCGAGGCGGCAAAGGCTGGCGGGCGGATGCTCGACTGGCTGAATCTCGGTGCGGACGACCGGCGCGAGCATTGGGCGATGTGGCATCGCGAGTTCATGCTCGGCCCAGGTGCGAGGCGCGGGCTGGGCCGGGTGGTGAACAAGAAGCTATCGGATCGCCGGCCCGATCTGGTGGGCATCTTCGCCGCTGAGCAGGATCGGCTTGCTGCGACCGACGACATCCAGCGCGCCAACGAAGTGTCCGACCTTACGTTCGCGCTGTTGACGCTGGCCGCACCCATCGCGCGCGGCTACGCGGAAGCCAAGCTGCGCAGCGGTCAACTGGATTTCACCGACCTGATCGGCGCGACGCAGGCGCTGCTGGTCGATCCCGGAGCGGCCTGGGTGCTCTACAAGCTTGACGGCGGACTCGATCACCTGTTGCTGGACGAGGTGCAGGATACCGCCCCGGCGCAATGGGCCATCGCCGGAGCACTGACCGCGGATTTCCATACCGGCGCCGGCGCCCGCGAGCACGATACCCGTATGCGGACGGTGTTTGCGGTGGGTGACCGCAAGCAGTCGATCTTCTCGTTCCAGGGCGCCGACCCGCGCAGCTTCGAGCAGTGGCGCGCGATCCTGGGCGGGCGGGTGAGCGGGGCCGGCCATACCTGGCGCGACGTGCCGCTGGATGTGTCGTTCCGTTCCGCCCAGCCGGTGCTGTCGCTGGTGGATGCGGTGTTCGCCGGAGTGGACGCGGCGGCCGGTGTGTCGGAAGTGACGATCACGCATTACGCCGACCGGGTCGGCCAGGCCGGGCGGGTGGAGTTGTGGCCGCTGGTGCCGACGCCGGAGAAACAGGCGCCGGAGCCGTGGCGCGTGCCGGAGCGCAACCTGCGTCGGGTGAGCGGGCTCCAGCGCCTCGCCGATGCGCTGGCGGAGTGGTTGGGCCGGCAGTTCGATAACGGCGTGATGCTGGAAAGCCGCGGTCGCTTGCTGGGGCCGGGTGACGTGCTGATCTTGGTGCGGCGGCGTGACGACTTGGCCCGCGCCATCGTCCGCGCGTTGAAGGTGCGTGGCGTGCCTGTGGCCGGCATCGATCGTCTGGTGCTGACCGACCAGCCGGCGGTGGCCGACCTGCTGGCCCTGTGCGACACGCTGCTGCTGCCGTCTGACGATCTCTCGCTTGCCTGTGTGCTGACCAGCCCGCTCGGCGGCCTGACCGACAACGCGCTGATGGACCTCGCGCTGGGGCGGCCCGGACGGCTATGGGACACGCTGCGGGACCGTGCCGCTGAGCGTCCGGACTGGGCGGCGGCTGAGCGGTTCGTGCGGCTTCTGCTGGCCCGCGTGGATTTCGTGTCGCCGCATATGCTGCTGGCCGAGGCGCTGGGGCCGCTCGGCGGGCGGGCGCGGCTGCTGGGACGGCTGGGGCCGGAGGCGGCTGAGCCGATCGACGAGTTGCTGTCGGCGGCGCTGGATCACGCGCAAACCCATCCGGCCTCGTTGCAGGGGTTCCTGCACTGGCTGCGCCGGTCTGGCGCCGAGGTGAAGCGTGAGGCCGAGGCGGCCGGCCAAGTGGTGCGGCTGATGACGGTGCATGGCGCAAAAGGCCTGCAGGCGCCGCTGGTGATCCTGC
>JANXXW010000302.1 GCA_025350425.1 Rhodospirillales bacterium | reverse complement strand
GTCTGGCATCGGGGTGATGCGCCAGATGGTCATGAACGTCAATATTCTACCTACAGTTTGCCATCAGGTCGTCAGCCCGGGTGCGTCAAGCGCCGCCGCACCCGCTTGGACAGTTGATCGACCGAAACAGGAAAGTCGACTATGGCATTCGTTCGGTGGGGTTTCGAGAAGGTTTTCCGATGAAGATTACAGACATCAAGTGCGCCGTCATCGCCAGCAGTCCAATAATCCGGATTACCACGGACGAAGGCATCACCGGCTGGAGCCAGATCGAGACACCCAAGCCCTACCTGCAGCCGATCGTGCTGCAGTTGAAACCGTGGCTGGTCGGACAGGATCCCGTCAACGTCGAACGCGTCATGCGCCGCATCCGCATGCGTGGCGGCTTTAAACCATGGGGCGCCGCAGTCAGTGCCATCGAGATGGCACTCTGGGATATCGCCGGCAAGGCGGCCGGCCTGCCGGTCTATCGCCTGCTGGGTGGCAAGGTGCGCGACCAGATAAGAACCTACCGCACGCTTTATCACGAGCCTGGCATCAAGCACACGGTCGAGGATTACGTTCGCTGGGCCGAGATCGCCAAGGCGCTGCCTGAGAAGTTCGGGATGTTCAAGCTACCGACCTCCTTTCACTCCTCGATGGTGAGAGAAGTGCCGGAGTTTTTTTACGGCGCGCTGCAGACCGACGCCCCGTCCCCCTATCCGAACCGCGGCCTGTTGACCGAACACGGGTTCAGGCACCTCGTCGAATGCGTCACCGCCGCCAAGCAGACGCTCGGCGAGGCATACGGCCTCGCGGTCGATGCCGGTCCGGGTTATCTCGCCCATGATGCGTTGCGCTTCGCGAAGGCGCTGGAGCACCTTCACCTGCTTTGGGTCGAGGATATGATCACCGGCGACTATGTTCCGTTCGTCAACCCGGACGTCTACCGCGAGGTGACCGCGCGTACGACCACACCAATCCATACGGGCGAGCAGATCTACCTGCGCCAGAATTATAAGGCGCTGATCGAGGGCCACGCGGTGAACGTCATCGGCCCCGATCCCTGTGACGTCGGGGGTATCGCGGAGTTGAAATGGATTGCCGAATACGCCGATCTACATGGTATCGCCATGGCTCCCCACGGCACGGCAAACGGGATCTTCGGGCTGGCCGCGCTGATCCAGGTGTGTGCCACGCTGCCTGACAACTTCATCGCCTTCGAATACCCCGCCCGGTTCGAGCCATTCTGGTACGAAATCACCGAGGGCTTCGATGGCGTCCCGGTCCGCGACGGCATGATCGACGTCCCCGATCGTCCTGGGATGGGCGTGGACCTGATTCTCGACGCGGCGCGTGCTTACGTGTCGGAGGGGGACGCCGATTTCTTCGATTAGGAGACATCTGGCGCGGCATCCAAAGCGTGTACACCGACAACGTTGGTCGCTCCTGCTGCCTCGTGGCTGGATAACTACCAGCGCTGAGTGAGGTTTTCTCCCGGCGGGAACTTTGCCCGCCAGTGCCGCGCAATGTCCGCCCGCGTTGCGGCCCACACGCGGTCGTGCCGAGCGACGTGATCCAGGAAGCGGATCAGGCCAGCCGTACGGCCCGGGCGGCCAGCGAGCCTGCCGTGCAGGCCAACGCTCATCATGAGCGGGCGGCCTTCGAGACCGTCCTGGTAGAGCACGTCGAACGTATCGCGGAGGTATGCGAAGAATTCGTCGGAACTGGGGAAGTTGTTCGATACCGCAAAGCGCATGTCGTTGGCCTCCAGCGTGTAGGGCACGAACAGTTCAGGCTTGCCCGCCACGTCCGCCCAGAACGGCAGGTCGTCGGCGTAGTTGTCGGCGAAGTAGAGCAGGCCACCGTGTTCCGACAGCAGCCGATAGGTGCGTCCGCTGCTACGGTTGTACCAACCAAGCGCCTTCTGGCCGGTAAGCTGCTCGTGTAGAAGCAGGGTCGCTGCGATTTCCGCCCGCTCGCCGTCCTCGCTGTCTGGCGCTTCGATGTTCCAGCGCATGCCGTGCGAGGCGATCTCCCACTCCGCCTCGACCATGGCCGCCACCGCCTCGGGGTTGCGTTGCATCGCCATGGTGACGCCGAATACGGTGACGGGCATGTGGCGCTGCGACAACAATCGCCATAGACGCCAGAAGCCGACACGCGAGCCATACTCCCAAAGTGATTCCGCCGTGGGCGCGCGTTGTGGCACCGAAGTAGTGATATGCTCGGTCAGAAAGGCGACAGAGCCGGGATCGCCATGCAGCACCGAACTCTCGCCACCCTCCTCGTAATTCAGCACGATGTTCAGTGCCAGCAGAGCGCCCCCTGGCCAGCAGGGATCAGGTGGGTTGCGGCCGTAGCCGACCATGTCGCGAGGATAGGGGTTGTGTGTCATGCTTGGTCTCAAACATGCCGCTGAGGCTTGCCGAACCGCAACAGGAGATTATCGATGAAGGCCATCGCGTTACGCTCGCCGGGTGGGCTCGACAAGCTTGTCAGTGTCGACTTTCCGGACGCGGCCGATCCTGGACCCGGCGAGATCCGGGTGCGGCTCCACGCAACCTCGCTCAACTACCACGATTACGGCGTGTGTTCCCGGCCGGGCTGGAAGGTTGACGGACGCATCCCGATGTCGGACGGCGCCGGGGTGGTGGATGCAGTGGGTGAGGGTGTCACGGCATTCGCGCCAGGTGATCACGTCGTGTCTTGCTTCTTCCCGACTTGGTCCGACGGCGCGGCGACGCTGCCCGATTTCACCACGGTGCCCGGCGACGGCGTGGACGGCTTTGCCCGCGAGTCCTTCACTGGACCCTTCACCTGCTTCACACGGGCACCCCTGGGATGGGGGCATGCCGAGGCAGCAACGCTGACGACTGCCGCACTGACCGCGTGGCGCGCGTTGGTAGTGGAGGGCGGCTTTAAGGCCGGTGACACCGTGCTTGTGCTCGGCACCGGCGGCGTTTCGATCGTCGCCTTGCAGATGGCCAAGGCAATGGGTGGCAGCGTGGTGGCCACATCTTCTTCCGATGCCAAGCTGGAGCGCACACGGAACTTGGGTGCGGATCACGTCATCAACTACCGCACCACCCCGGAATGGGGGCAAGCGGTTCGCGCCTGGACCGGCGGGCGCGGCGTGGATCATGTGATCGAGGTTGGCGGCCCCGGCACGCTGGCGCAGTCGATCACCGCCGTGCGCGTCGGCGGGCACATCGCGCTGATCGGCGTGCTGACCGGCCGCAGCGGCGAGGTTCCCACCGCGGCGCTGATGGCCAAACAGGCGCGGTTGCAGGGGATTATCGTCGGCAGCAGGCGCCAGCAAATCGACATGGTGCGCGCCATGGAAGTCACCGGGCTGAAGCCGGTGATCGACAGAAGCTTCCCGTTGGATGGGCTGGCAGACGCCTTCCGCTACCAGGAAAGCGGCGCACATTTCGGCAAGATATGCGTGGAGTTCTAGTCTGTCATACTCACAGCCCCCACTGGTCGTGGGGGCTGTACCCTGGCTGACATCGGCCCCTCGCTGGACTGGCATGCTGCGTAAATATTCGCGTGCGCGGGCCCGATCGTGGGCACTCATTCACGTCATGATGATGCCCGATATTGCGTAAGTCGCTGATCTAAGCGGCATAGATGACAAGCGAGTAAAGCGCCCTCGCCAACTGCCACGATGCTCAAGCTTGGCGATCCCTGCATAAGCGCGAACTGCGATCCAGCTATCAGCCAAGTTTTTCCCAAACCAACTGCCGGTGCTGTATCAGTCCCTGCCAAGGTCGCGGTGGCGGACGCAACACCATACGGTTGCCCTCCATGCTGACGTAACGGACCTGATCCGATCCCATCCACGCTGGCACTGCGGTTGCGTCAACCCGGGTGACGAGGATAGCGCCGTCAAACGTGTAGGTGCCGCAATAGGAATTGTATTCGCGTTGGTTGTCCTCGGGCACCTCGCCACCCTGGCACAATACCGCGACCATGCGGCCTGCTTGGTCGAAGTTAACCAATCCTAATCCGCTGCCGCCATAAGGCGGGGGCAGCATGTTCCCATCATCGTCGTGCGCGCGCGTTTCCACGAGCTTCCAAATACCGATCAACTGGGCGTGGTCAATCACGGTCACTCTCCTTGATATGTCAGAGCCGCCGCTATGCTGCTCGTCGATCGGCGTGTAAGGCGATGAAATATACCTTTAATTGTCCGACCGGTCAGGTTATATTCAGAAGCATGCCGGCATCACATCGGACCGCCGCAAGGTAGGTCGTGCAGGGAGATGAGTGACATGTATACCCAAGGGCTCAACAACCACGACGCTACCGCCAACGACACGAGTGCGAACAGCGAGCGTTTCCAGGCGCGTATCGACGCCGAGGAGCGGATCGAGGCGAATGACTGGATGCCGAAGGCCTACCGCCGCCTGCTCATCCGCCAGATTTCCCAGCACGCCCATTCCGAGATCGTCGGCATGTTGCCTGAGGGCAACTGGATCACCCGCGCCCCCAGCCTGCGCCGCAAGGCCGCCCTGCTGGCAAAGGTGCAGGATGAGGGTGGACATGGGCTGTACCTTTACGCGGCGGCTGAAACGCTCGGTGTCTCGCGGGAGGAACTGGTGGATCAACTGCTGGCCGGGCGCGCCAAATACTCCAGCATCTTCAACTACCCGACATTGAGCTGGGCCGATATCGGCGTTATCGGCTGGCTGGTGGATGGCGCCGCGATCATGAACCAGATCCCGCTCTGCCGTTGTTCCAACGGTCCCTACGCGCGCGCCATGATCCGCGTCTGCAAAGAGGAGAGCTTCCACCAGCGCCAGGGCTACGAGATTACGCTGACCTTGGCGCGTGGCACGGCCGAGCAGAAGGCGATGGCGCAGGATGCGCTGGATCGCTTCTGGTGGCCGTGCCTGATGATGTTCGGCCCCCCGGATTCGGACAGCCAGCATTCCGACATCTCGATCCAGTGGAAGGTCAAACGCTTCTCAAACGACGCGCTGCGGCAGAAATTCGTCGATGCCACGGTGCCCCAGGCGCACCTGATCGGTCTCGAGATCCCTGACCCCGCGTTGCGTTTCGATGAAGCCACCGGGCATTGGGTTTACGGCCAGATCGACTGGGACGAGTTCCGGCAGGTGCTCGCGGGCGACGGCCCGTGCAACCGCGACCGGCTGGCCGCGCGGAGGAAGGCCCACGCAGACGGCCAGTGGGTGCGCGAAGCGGCGATGGCCTATGCCGAGAAGCGCCGCGCGCGGCCGGCCAAGCTGGCCGCCTGATGGCCGACCCGGCGATCCCGCTATGGGAGGTGTTCATCCGTAGCCGAAGCGGGTTGGCGCATCGTCATGTCGGCTCGGTTCACGCCGCCGACGTCACCATGGCGCTGCAGAACGCGCGCGATGTCTACACGAGGCGAGGCGAGGGGCTTTCGATCTGGGTGGTTCCCTCCAACGCCATCACCGCGTCGGACCCTGCGGACAAGGACATGATGTTCGAGCCCACAGGATCGAAGATTTACCGCCATCCGACGTTCTACGATGTGCCTGATGAAGTCGGGCATATGTGAGATGGCCACCACCTCGATCTCCATTGCCGAGACCCCGCTTGTGGCGCTCATGCTGGAACGGGCCGATGACGCGCTGATCCTGGGCCACCGGTTGTCGGAATGGACCGGCCACGCGCCAATGCTGGAGGAGGAACTGGCGCTTGCCAACATGGGCCTCGACCTCATTGGCCAAGCCCGCGAACTCTACACCATGGCCGGCATCGCCGAAGGCTGTGGCCATGACGAGGACCAGCTCGCCTACCTCCGCGATGCCCGCCAATACCGCAACCTGCTGTTGGTCGAGCAGCCCAACGGCGACTTCGCCACCACCATCGCCAGGCAATTCCTCTACATAGCCTTCGCCGATCCCTGGTGGCGCTCGACGATGGCCAGCAGCCACCCGACGCTGGCCGCCATCGCCGCAAAGGCGGAGAAGGAGACTGCGTATCATTTGCGCCACTCCTCCGAGTGGCTGATCCGTCTCGGTGACGGCACCGAGGAAAGCCACGCCCGCGCCCAGGCGGCGATCGATGCCCTTTGGCCTTACACCGGCGAGTTGTTCGAGCCCGGAAACCCGGACCTGATCGCCCAGCGCGTCTGCCCCGATCCGCCCACAATGCGCGTGGCCTGGAACCGGACTGTCGATGCGATCCTGGCCGAAGCCACCCTGACGCGGCCCTCAGCCGATGGCATCCTGCGCGGCGGCCGGGCAGGGCGGCACACCGAGCACCTCGGCCACATCCTCACGGACCTGCAATACCTTCAGCGCAGCTTCCCCGGTGCGACCTGGTGAGCACGGACCTCCGCCAACGCGCCTGGGATGTCGCTGCCACCGTGTGCGATCCGGAAATCCCGGCGCTCACCATCGAAGACCTCGGCATCCTCCGTGCCGTCACCACCCACGGCGATGAGGTGGAGGTAGAGATAACCCCCACCTATTCCGGCTGCCCCGCGATGAACATGATCGCGCTTGATGTGGAGACCGCCCTGGCGCGCGCCGGGATCGCCGCCCAGGTCCGCACAGTGCTGTCGCCCGCCTGGACCACGGATTGGATGACCGAGAATGGGCGCCGCAAGCTGACCGAGTCGGGTATCGCCCCGCCTGCGCGGGGTGGCGGCAGGCGTGCGTTGTTCGGCCAGGACGCCGTTGCCTGCCCCATCTGCGGCTCCGAGGACACCGAGACGCTGGCCGAGTTCGGGTCCACCTCCTGCAAGTCTCTGTGGCGCTGCAAAACCTGTCGCGAGCCGTTCGACTATTTCAAATGTCACTGACCGCCTTCCACTCCCTCCGCATCGCTGATGTCAGGCGCGAGACGGAGGACGCAGTTTCGCTCGCCTTCGATGTTCCGGACGCGCTGCGCGAGACTTTTTCGTTCCTGCCCGGCCAATACCTGACGCTTCGTGCCCGCTTTGGAGCCGAAGAAATCCGTCGCAGCTATTCGATATGCTCGGGTCTGGACGACGCCGAACTCCGGGTGGCCATCAAGCATGTGCCGGACGGTCTGTTCTCCGTCTACGCCAATACCGCGCTGCGAGTGGGCGACGTGATTGAGGTCATGCCGCCCTCCGGCCGCTTCGGCGCGGCGTCACCCCAGCCTTTGTATCTCGGCCTCGCCGCTGGGTCCGGCATCACCCCGATCCTATCGATCCTCAAGAGCGTGCTGACGCGTGAGCCCGCCAGCCGCTTCATTCTGCTGTATGGCAGCCGTTCCACGGCGTCGATCCTGTTCCGTGGTGTGCTGGAGGATCTGAAGGACAGCTTCCTCGGCCGCCTGACCGTCATCCACGTCCTCTCACGCGAGGCGCAGGACGTGCCGGTCCTGAACGGCCGGCTCGACGGAGCCAAACTGCGCGCGTTGCTGCCCTCGCTGGCGGTGCCGGCCGAGATCGGCCAGGCGTTCCTATGCGGCCCATCCGGCATGATCGACGATCTCCAGGCGACACTCACAGCCATGGGCATGGCCCCCGACCGCATCCGCGCCGAACGCTTCACCGTAGCCGGCGCCCCCGTCCGCGCACCCCTGCGCGCGCCACGTCCCGTGCTGCTTCCCGCCGTCCCGTTCGCCACAGCCTCGATCGTGTTCGAGGGCAAGACCACCGAGATCGGCATGGCTGACGGCGAAGCGGTGCTGGATGCCGCCCTGCGCGCCGGGCTGGACCTGCCGTGGTCCTGTCGCGCCGGCATGTGCAGCACCTGCCGCGCCCGCGTGGCGGCGGGAGAGGTGAAGATGGCCCAGAACTTCTCCCTGGAACCTTGGGAAACCGAGGCTGGCTACGTGCTGACCTGTCAGGCGCACCCTACGACGCCGCACGTGGTCGTCGATTACGATCAGGTCTGACCCATCAGGTGGCACGGCTGCACGTGCTGCCCGGTCAACCCACTATCAGCCCTACCCAGTACCCGGTCCACCACCATATCGGCGACCGCCTCGGCCGAGATCGGCCCGGCCGGGTCGAACCAGGTGTGGGTCCAGTTGATCATACCGAACACGAGCATCGTCTCCACGCGCGCCACCACCGGGTCGTCGGCAAGTCGCGGATCAAGTGCTGCCAGCAGATGCTGCACGGCGGCCACGATGCCGCGCTGCTGTTTGAGGATGATCTCGCGCCGTTCGGGCGGAAGATTGTCCAGCTCGTTCAGCAACACTTTTTGCCGGTTCGCCGCCCCAATGTAGTGGCGCATGAAGTTGCGGATGAGCGCCCGAAATCTGACTGCGGCCGTCTCCTCACGCGTCATGACTTCGGCCACGTCCTGACCGAGCTGGTCGATATGGGACGCCATGACCGCAAACAGGATGTCCTCCTTGGAGGGATAGTAATGGTAGATCAGCGATTTCGACGTGTTGCAGGCTGCGGCCAGATCGGTGATCGCGGTGCCACGAAAACTGGCGCGCGCGAACAGCTCGGCTGCTTTCTCGACGATGGCTTCCCGCCGCTGCTCATAATCGGCCGCCTGTGTCCGTGCCATCACCACCTCCCGGGTCAGACAAACTAGGAGTCACGTCTCCGGTTGTCATGCGCCACCGTCAAGCCGGGTAAGGACGAGCTTGACGGTGGCTGCGGCATCGGCCCGAAAGCTCAGTTTGCCCGTTGCGGACGTCAACGAGCCGACGATGAATAAGCCGACGCGCCGATTAGGCCATTGTCGGGAAATTCAACTCGATCGTCACCCCGTTGGGGTCCTCGAGGAACACCTGTTCGAGGTTCAGGGATGGCACCAGCCGGTCTCGAAACGGCACTCCGGCGGCGCGGAACCGGTCGCGCAGCGCCTCTATGTCGGTACCGGTGAAGGCGACATGGTCGATGCTCCCGGTGCCCGGGGCGCTGTCCATGCCCTTGTCGCCGAGATAGTCCTTTAGGGTGCTGGTGTCCGAAGGGTCGATGCCGATGACATGCACAACCGCGATATTGTCTTGGTAGAGCCAGACGCCGGGAAAATCGAATTTCGGCCTCGGGCCAACGGTGAAGCCGAGGACCTCGGTATAAAAACGTTCCGTGTCGGCCAGATGGGTGGTGCGGATCGAATAGTGGTCGAGGCGGCTCACGGGCATTGCGACGTTCCTGTCGACGGTTATTGAACGGGCGATAATAGCCCTTCTTGACGGCGCTACCGCAATCGCGTTCTGCTTCAGGCGTCAAGGGAAAAACGTGAAAGCAGCCGCATTCGACTACCTCCAGGCCGACAGCGTCGGACAAGCCGTCGCGTTGCTGAGCCGCCACGGGGACAGCGCGAAACTGCTGGCCGGCGGCCAGAGCCTGTTGCCGGCGCTCAACCTCCGGCTGTCGGCCCCGGCGCTGCTGATCGACATCGGCCGCATCGCGTCGCTGCGTGGGATCGCGGTGGCGGGCGGCGTGCTGCGTATCGGGGCCACCGTCACGCACGCGGAGTTGTTGGCGTCCCCCGAGATCGCCAGCCATGCGCCGCTCCTGACACGCGCGATCGCCCACGTGGCGCATGCGGCCATCCGCAACCGTGGCACCCTGGGCGGAAGCCTGGCCAACGCCGATCCGGCGGCCGAACTGCCCGCCTGCGCGCTGGCGCTCGGCGCCCGCATCCTGATCGATGGCCCCGCCGGCCCCCGCGTCGTGGCGGCAGAGGATTTCTTCACCGGTCTGTTCGAAACGGTGATGGCGCCTGACGAGGTGCTGGTCGCGGTCGAGATCGACCTCTCTCCCGACGCGGCCTGGGGGTTCGAGGAACTGTCGCGCCGGAGCGGCGACTACGCCATCGTCGGCTTGGCCGCGCACCGCCCCCGCCACGGCACGCCGCGCCTGGCCTATTTTGCGGTGGGGACGAGCGCCATACTGGCGCGTCACGCGGCCGTGGCCCTGGCGCAACGGGGGGCCACCCCGGAGGGCATCGCAGCGGCCGAGGCGGCGCTTGCCGATGACCTCGAGCCGCACGACGATCCTGAGGCCAGCGCTGCCATGCGGCTGCATCTCGCGCGCGTGCTGCTGCGCCGCGTGGTTGGCCCGTGGAGCCGCAGCGCATGACCATTCCCGTGCGGCTCATCGTCAACGGCGAGATGGTCGAGGCAGCCGTGCTGCCCAGGACCCATCTCGCGGATTTCCTGCGCGAGCAACTCGGTCTCACCGGCACCCACCTGGGATGCGAGCACGGCGTTTGCGGCGCCTGCACCGTGCGGCTGGACGGGGCTATCGTGCGGGGCTGCCTGGTGCTGGCGGTGCAGGCAGACGGCGCGGCGGTGCAGACCATCGAGGGCGTTTCCGACAGCGGGGAGATCGCCGACCTGCAGGCCGAGTTCGCCGCTCGCAACGCGCTGCAATGCGGATACTGCACGCCCGCGATGCTGCTGACCGCGCAGGACCTGCTGCGCCGGGTCCGCGTGCCGGACCGCGCCGCGATCCGCGAGCATTTGTCCGGCAATTATTGCCGCTGCACCGGCTACCAGTCGATCGTCGATGCGATCGAGGCGGTCGCCATCGCACGGTCCCAGCGGGCGGACGCTCCATGAGCGGGCTGTCGCCGCTGGACCGGCCGAACCGGTACATCGGGCGCGCCCTGCCGCGCCCCAACCTCGGGCGGCTCACGCAAGGCCGCGCCAGCTTTGTCAGCGACCTGCAACTCCCGCGTATGTCGCACGCGGCGTTTCTGCGTTCGCCGCACGCCCATGCCGAAATCCTGTCGGTCGACGTTTCGGCCGCGTGGGACGTGGCGGGTGTCGTGGCTGTGCTGACCGGCCCCGACCTCGCCGACCAGTGTAGCTCCTGGGTCGGTACGCTCACGCATCTCGCCGGTTTGAAGTCGGCACCGCAAACCCCGCTCGCGGTGGGCCGGGTGCGCTGGCAGGGTGAGCCGGTGGCGATGGTGGTCGCAAGCAGCCGCGCGGTGGCCGAGGACGCGGCCGAGCGGATCGTGGTGGAATATGCGGCGCTGCCGGCGGTGGTGGATGCGGAGGTGGCGCTCAGCCCCGCGTCGCCCGTCATCCATCCGTCGCTGGGGGACAATCTCGCGTGGGAGCGGCGGATCGACGCGGGCGACGTCGATGCGGCGATGGCCGGCGCGGACGAGGTGGTGGAGGCGACGTTCCGCTTCGCCCGCCACACCGGCGTGCCGCTGGAGGCGCGGGCGATCGTCGCCGACTGGAACGAGGGCGACGCACGGCTGACGGTGTACATGGGCACCCAGTCGCCGCACATGATGCAGAACCTGCTCGCCCGCCATCTGGGGTTGGAGGAGGCGCAGGTCCGCGTGGTCTGCAAGGATGTCGGCGGCTCGTTCGGCATCAAGATCCACATCTACGGCGACGATATGGCGACCGCCGCCGCCAGCCGCCTGTTGCGCCGCCCGGTGAAGTTCGTCGCCGACCGGCTGGAGAGCTTCACCGCCGATATCCATGCGCGCGGCCATCTTGTGCGGGGCCGCGTCGGCGTGATGCGCGACGGAACCATTACCGCCTTCGAGATCGATGACCTGACCGGGATCGGGCCGTACTCCGCCTACCCCCGTACGTCAGCCGTCGAAGCCAACCAGGTGCTCAACCTGATCGGCGGCCCCTATGCGTGCCTGAACTACCGGGGCCGGGCACGGGCGGTGTTCCAGAACAAGGCGATGATGTCGCAATATCGCGCGGTCGGACACCCCATCGCCACCGCCGTCACCGAAGGGTTGGTGGACCTCGCGGCGCGCCGCCTGGGGCTGGACGCGGTGGCGATCCGCCGGCGCAACCTGATCGCCGACGATGCCTATCCCTGCGTGTCGGCGTCCGGCATGCGGTTCGAGGCGCTGTCGCACCATGCCTGCCTCGATAAGCTGCTCACCATGATCGACATCGACGCCCTCCGGGCCGAACAGGCGACCCTGCGCGAGCAAGGCGTCTATCGCGGCCTCGGCCTCGCCAGCTTCATCGAGATCACCAACCCTGGTCCGGCCTTCTACGGGGCCGGTGGCGCGCGGATTTCCGCTCAGGACGGCGTGACCGTCCGGCTGGACGCGGCCGGAGGCGTGGTGTTGCAGGCCAGCGTCACCGAGCAGGGCCAGGGCACCGAAGCCATACTGACCCAGATCGTTGCCGATGCGCTGGGCGTGCTGCCAGGCCGCGTCCGTGTCCAACTTGGCGATACCGATGTGACACCCTACGGCGGAGGCACCTGGGCCTCGCGCGGGGCCGGGATCGGCGGGGAGGCCGCCTGGCAGGCTGGCCGCGCGCTGCGCGAGAACGTGCTGTCCCTGGCCGCCAGCATCCTGCAGGCCGATCCCGCGACGCTTGATGTGCGAGGCGGGGAGGTCGTGGACGCGGTCGATGGCCGTGTTCGCATCGACCTGCCGGAACTCGCCAGGATCGCCTATTTCCGGCCCGACACGCTGCCGCCCGGAGTTCAGGCGGAGCTTATCGCCACACGCCATTACGTGCCGCGCGACTACCCCTTCGCGTTCACCAACGGCATCCAGGCCTCCTGGCTCGAGATCGATATCGAGACCGGCTTCATCACCCTGCTGAAGCATTGGGTGGTGGAGGATTGCGGCACCATCCTCAATCCCATGCTGGTGGACGAACAGATACGTGGCGGCGTCGTGCAAGGCCTGGGTGCCGCGCTATTCGAAGAGTGCCGCTACGACGAGCAGGGCCAGATGCTGAACGCCACGATGGCGGACTACCTGGTGCCGATGGCCGCCGAGATGCCGGATATCGAGGTCGCGCATGTCTGCTCGCCGACCATGGAGAGCGCCATCGGTGCGAAAGGCGCGGGCGAGGCGGGCACGGCCGGAGCTGCCGCGTGCGTGATGAACGCCGTCAACGACGCGCTGGCCCCGTTCGGCGTGGCCATGACCGAAGTGCCGCTCACACCCCTGCGCGTGCTGGCAGCGCTGGC
>JANXXW010000270.1 GCA_025350425.1 Rhodospirillales bacterium | reverse complement strand
GACTGGCCGGGGCCGATCCTGACGGATTCCGGCGGCTTCCAGGTGATGTCGCTGACCGGGCTGCGGAAAATGGACGCGGACGGGGTGACGTTCCAGTCGCATATCGACGGCTCGAAACATCGGCTGACACCGCAAGGCTCGATCCAGATTCAGCACCTTCTGGATGCGACGATGACTATGGCGTTCGATGAATGCACGCCGTTTCCGGCGACCCCCGACGTGGCGCGTGCCTCCATGGAGACCTCGATGCGCTGGGCGGCGCGGTCGCGTGAGGCGTTCGTGGCGCGGGCCGGATATGGTCTGTTCGGGATCGTGCAGGGATCCGTGTTCGAGGACCAGCGCGCGGATTCCGCCGCAGCTCTGACGGCGATCGGCTTCGAGGGCTACGCGATCGGCGGCCTCGCGGTGGGCGAGGGGCAGGCGATGATGTTCGCGGTGCTGGACTATACCGTGCCAATGCTTCCGGAGGAAAAGCCACGCTACCTCATGGGTGTGGGCACGCCGGACGATCTGCTGGGCGCAGTTGCGCGCGGTGTGGATATGTTTGATTGCGTGATGCCGACGCGGGCGGGGCGGACCGGGCGGGCCTATACCTCGCGCGGGGTGTTCAACATTCGCAACGCGCGCTTCGCCGATGATGCCGGCCCGCTAGACCCCGGATGCGCCTGCCCACTTTGCACGCGCCATTCGCGTGCTTACGTACATCATCTTATTCGCGCCCGAGAGATGCTGGGGCCGATGCTGCTGACGTGGCACAACCTGCAATATTACCAGGACCTGATGCGCGGGATGCGCCGGGCGATCCACGAAGGTCGGCTTGCGGAACATTCCGACGCGGTCAGGGCTGGATGGAGCCAGACATGAGCGAGGACTACTCGGGCCTGACCCAACTCGGTCAAGCAACGCCGCAGCCGGTGAGTCCGGACAAGGCGCGGCTGGAGCGGGTGGCAAATCCGCACGACGCGCTCAACTACGTGGTTCGCTTCACCTGCCCGGAGTTTACGTCGTTGTGCCCGCTGACGGGTCAGCCGGATTTCGCGCACATCGTGGTCGATTACGTGCCGGGCGCATGGATCGTGGAAAGTAAGTCGCTCAAATTGTATTTGACAAGCTTCCGCAATCACGGCGCATTCCACGAAGCGTGCTCCATCGCGATCGCGCGACGGCTGGTGGGCCTGCTCGATCCGGTGTGGCTGCGCATCGGCGCGTATTGGTATCCGCGCGGCGGCATTCCGATCGACGTGTTCTGGCAGACCGGCGCGCCACCGGAAGGCGCCTGGATTCCCGGCCAGGACGTACCATCCTACCGTGGTCGCGGCTGACGCCATCCGCGACCACGCGCTGAGCCTCGGCTTCGACGCCGTGGGGTTTGCGCCGGCATCGCTCGGCGGCGAGGCGCGTGCGGGACTGGCGGCGTTCCTGGCGGCGGGCCAACACGGCGACATGGGATGGATGGCGGAGCGCACGATCGAGCGCGGCAATCCCGTGGCGCTGTGGGCGGAGGCGCGAAGCGTGATTTCGCTGGGCATGTCCTACGCGCCGGAGGGCGACCCGCTAGAGACGCTCGGGCTGCCGGATCGGGGCAACATATCCGTCTATGCCCGCCACCGCGATTACCATGATGTGATCAAGGGCAAGCTGAAGCACCTCGCGCAGTTCGTGGTTTCGCGCTTTGGGCCACAGGTGAAGGTGTTCGTGGACACGGCGCCGGTGATGGAGAAGCCGTTGGCGCGGGAGGCGGGGCTGGGATGGCAGGGCAAGCATACGAACCTCGTCTCCCGCCAGCATGGGTCCTGGCTGTTCCTCGGTGAAATCTATACCACGCTCGAGCTGCCGCCGGATGCGCCGCATGCGGACCGGTGCGGCAGTTGCACGCGCTGTATGACGGCGTGCCCGACAGATGCGTTTCCGGCGCCCTACAAGCTCGATGCGACGCGCTGCATCTCGTACCTCACCATCGAGCATCGCGGGCCGATCCCGGTGGAGTTCCGGGCGGCGATGGGTAATCGCATCTATGGCTGCGACGACT